>NZ_JBMKIC010000033.1:28250-53889 GCF_049238665.1 Enterobacter cloacae complex sp. IR5450 | reverse complement strand
TCTGATTTGTTAGCGCAACCAGTAGATCACACTTCATCGTGCTTTTCATTTTTCTGGGGAACCCTCAGCCCTCAAGGGAGAGGGGTCGTCCGAGCAGTCATTATTTTGTGGGGATCAGCGGCCACCGCGGATCAAACCGCCCATGCCGCGTCGCTCCATAAACGCAGCCACCTGATGGCGCACTTCGGCTGCCAGCTGTGCTTCCAGGCTACGCGCGGCCAGTTCGCGCGCCTCATCTTGTTCGATGTGACGTAACAGGTATTTCACACGCGCAACGGAACGTCCGTTCATTGACAGGTGACGGAAACCGAGACCAATCAGGATCGCCACGCACATCGGATCGCCGGCCATTTCACCGCACAGGCGCAGGTCGATATTATGCTGCTCGGCTTCGCGGGCGATCATCGCCAGGGCACGAAGCATCGCCGGATGCAGGCTATCGTAGATGCTGGCAACACGCGTATTGTTGCGATCGACTGCCAGAATGTATTGCGTTAAGTCGTTGGTACCAACGGAGATAAAATCAACGCGGGTCGCCAGCTGCGGCAACATAAAGACCATCGAAGGCACTTCAAGCATCACGCCGATACGGGGTTTAGGGATCGCATAGCCGATCATCTCTTCCACTTCGCGCCCTGCACGTTCTATCAACCGCCGCGCTTCGTCGATCTCGTCAATACTGGTGACCATCGGCAGCAAAATGCTGAGATTCCCCGTGGCCGCGTTGGCACGCAGCATGGCACGAACCTGGATAAGGAAGATTTCCGGCTGATCGAGGGTTATGCGGATCCCACGCCAGCCGAGGCAGGGATTCTCTTCACTGATGGGCATATAGGGCAGTTGCTTATCCGCGCCGACGTCCAGGGTGCGCAACGTGACGGGTTTGTCATTAAACATCTGCAACATGCCCTGATACTGCGCCACCTGCTCCTCTTCTGACGGGAAGCCGCTTTGCAGCATAAACGGTATTTCAGTGCGGTAGAGGCCGATGCCATCGATGCGGCTGCCGAGCTTCTCTTCATGCTCGGGGCTTAAGCCAGCGTTGAGCATCACCTTCACCCGCTCACCGCCCTTGAGCTGCGCGGGCAGGTTGACGTCATCTTCCGCCAGCTTGCTTAATTCATTCTCTTCGCTGATAAGACGCTGGTACTCCTGAAGGAGAACCGGTTCAGGATCCACCAGCAACTCACCGCGGTATCCGTCCACCACCAGCGTACGGCGATGCAGTACGGAGGGCTGAATATCCGCCCCCATCACGGTCGGAATACCGAGCGCGCGCACCATAATGGCGGCATGGGAGTTAGCAGCGCCATCGCGCACCACCACGCCCGCCAGCCTGTCCTGCGGTAATTCCGCCAGCGTCGTCGCTGAGAGTTCATCGGCCACCAGCACAAACCGGTTCGGCCAGGCGTTCGCCCCCTGAATAGTATCATCGAGGTGGAACAGCAGACGTTGCCCAAGCGCGCGTAAATCGCCGGCGCGCTCTTTCAGATAACCGTCAGTCAGCACCGCAAACTGCTCAGCAAATTTTTCAATGACCTTTTTAACCGCCCATTCTGCCACCGACCCTTTATCGACCTCGGCAAATAACTCACGACGCAAACGCGCATCGGAAAGCAGGTGTGAGTAGAGATCGAAAATAGCCGCCGTCTCTTTTTGCGCGCCAGCGGCAAAGCGTTTGCTGTAGCGACGAAACTCATTCGCCGCCTCTTCCAGCGCAGCGGTAAGCCGTTCGCGCTCAAGCGCTTCATCCAGCGTCGAGGCTTCGTAGACCTGCTCCATCAGCGGGAGCGTGGCATCCATCCAGCCTTCGGCAATCGCGACGCCCGGCGAGGCCGGAAGCGCGCGGATGCGGGTATGACGATACTGCCCAAAAAGAGCTGCCAGCTGAGACTGGGAGAGGATAGCAGCCATCTGCGTTGCCAGCGTGACGAGGAAAGACTCCTCGCTTTCGTCGTACTGCCGCAACTCTCGTTGCTGGACAACAAGCACGCCAAGCAGTTGGCGGCGCTGAATAATCGGCACGCCAAGGAAAGCGCGGAACCGCTCCTCTTTGACGGAAGGGATATATTTGAAGCTGGGGTGTTTTTGCGCATCGGCAAGGTTGATTGGCTCCGCCAGTCGCCCGACCAGGCCAACAATACCTTCATCAAACGCGAGCGTGACGGTGCGTCCCCGTGGTTTTTTTAAACCGCGGGTTGCCATCAGGTAGTAGCAACGTCGGTCATGATCGGCCAGGTAGACCGAACAGACCTCGGTTTCCATCGCAAGACAGATGTCCGTCACCAGAATATTCAGCGCCTCGTTGAGGCGAGGCGCACTGGCAACCTTTTCAACTATTTCTCGCAAGCGGGTGAGCATGATTTGCGTAGCTTAACCTCTTTTACGTCGCCAGGCAGGTGCGCTCTGTGGCTTCGGAGGCGTCTCCTGAAGCTGCATCACGACACTTGCGAACTCTTTCATCACCCTACGATATACATCGCGCTTAAATGACACGACCTGACGAACCGGATACCAGTAGCTTACCCAGCGCCAGCCATCAAACTCTGGCGTGCTGCTGGTTTGCATATTGATATCTGAATCGTTGCCCACCAACTGCAAAAGAAACCACTTCTGTTTCTGGCCGATACAAACCGGCTTTGTGTCCCAACGCACCAAACGTTTCGGTAACTTGTAACGCAACCAGTTGCGGGTCGAAGCCAGAATACGAACATCTTTTCGGCTTAAACCAACCTCTTCAAACAGCTCCCGGTACATCGCTTGTTCTGGGGACTCTCCAGGATTGATCCCGCCTTGCGGGAACTGCCAGGAGTGCTGACCATATCGCCGGGCCCACATCACTTGGCCCTGACGATTACAAATTACTATTCCTACGTTTGGGCGGTAGCCATCGTCATCAATCACCGGACTACCCCAAACTAAATCTGATATATGAATGATTGTTTCACACTACAGGGAGGTGGTAAACCACTCTCTTACAGGCCTGCAACCTAATAACATTTGAATAACTCACAATTTAGTGAGGAGTTATAAACAGATGCGGGCGACAGAGACCATTTTTATTCACCTTTTCTGTGGATATAGTTGTGAAGAAGTGCGGAATTACCGATGAACAACCTTGTAACCCGACGAAACGCCAATTTACCCTGCAAATAATAAATCATTTAAATTCATAATATTAGATTGGAATTAAGGGTGCCAGAGGCGATTAACGTGACGATCGTCACATCAAAGATCCTCCTGCTGATGAAAGATCGAACAGCGTCGGTTTTATCCACAGATTGTGCCAATAAGTTAGGCACAATTTGTGTGAAAATTCGATTTTCATCGCACGTCAAGGCTGTAAATTGAAACAGTAGTGGCAGTTATTCCCAGTTATCCCATTTTTCTGTGGATAACATGGTGTAAGATCCTGTTTATTGTCAGTGACCAGAATTGCACAACCTGTTTTTTAGCCGCGGCGCGACGGGCTATAGTCTAAAAAAGATGAAATAAATCATACGCATGGGATATTCACTCAGAAAAAGGTAAACTCTGTCCACAAGGGATAAAATATCAGCTCATTTTTTAATCAAAAGGTTGTTAGTATGCATTCTCTCGCCCCACTGCTCTCCCCTCCCGTCAGTGAAGCCCAGTTGCTCCAGCAGGCGCAACGTCTGGCAGGCTATTCACTGGGCGAGCTGGCCGTGATGGCGGGGTTGACGATACCCAACGATCTAAAGCGTGATAAGGGCTGGATCGGCGTGTTGCTGGAACGCTGGCTGGGCGCAAGCGCGGGCAGTAAACCTGAACAAGATTTTGCGGCGCTGGGGGTGGAACTGAAGACGATCCCCATCGATAGCCAGGGGCGGCCGCTGGAAACCACCTTTGTCTGCGTTGCGCCGCTCACGGGTAACAGCGGAGTGACCTGGGAAACCAGCCACGTCAGGCATAAGCTGAAGCGGGTGTTGTGGGTACCCGTTGAGGGCGACAGGCAGATCCCGCTGGCAGAGCGTCGCGTTGGCGCCCCGCTGCTCTGGAGTCCGAATGATGAAGAGGAGAGACTGCTTTCCCAGGACTGGGAAGAGCTGATGGACATGATTGTGCTGGGACAGGTTGAGCGGATCACCGCCCGGCATGGCGAAGTGCTGCAACTTCGTCCTAAAGCCGCCAATAGTAAAGCGCTCACTGAAGCGGTAGGCGCACAGGGCGAACCGATCCTGACGCTGCCGCGCGGTTTCTATCTTAAAAAGAATTTCACCGGGGCACTGCTGGCACGCCACTTCCTGTTGAAAACATAGTTTTTTACTAATTTTGCGCTCCGGCTAACATAATCTCCTCCTTTTTAAGATTTCCCCCCTTTCACCTGTCGTAATATCAGGTTATTACTACACTATGATTTGATACGAGCCAGGTGAGGATGAGAACGATGAAAAAATGGGCAGTAATTATCTCAGCAGTCGGTTTAGCGTTTGCGGTATCGGGTTGTAGCAGCGACTATGTCATGTCAACGAAAGATGGTCGTATGATCCTGACCGATGGCAAACCCGAAGTCGACGACGATACCGGTCTGGTGAGTTACCGCGATCGCGAAGGCAATCAAATGCAGATTAATCGCGACGAAGTCTCCCAGATCATCGAGCGTTAAACAGATAAAGGTCAGTAGCTTGCTGGCCTTTTTGATTTTTTCCTTCCCCTTTTGCCTTCCCTCTGCCATGTTTATATTCCTTTGTCGGGAGGCTCCTGACGCAGTCTGTATGTCTAAAAAAGGAAACCGGCTATGCATTATCATCGTATCCCCCACAGCGCTCTGGAGATCAGCCAACTGGGGTTGGGCACCATGACATTTGGTGAACAAAACAGCGAAGCCGATGCCCATGCACAACTCGATTACGCCGTCAGCCAGGGCATTAACCTGATTGACGTGGCGGAGATGTACCCCGTTCCTCCCCGCCCGGAAACACAAGGTCTTACTGAAACGTATGTCGGCAACTGGCTGGCGAAACGCGGCAATCGCGAAAAGCTGGTCATCGCCTCCAAAGTCAGCGGACCTTCCCGTAATAACGATGCCGGGATCCGCCCTAATCAGATCCTCGATCGCAAGAATATCCGTGCGGCGCTGGATGCAAGCCTCAAGCGCCTGCAAACCGACTATCTCGATCTTTATCAGGTGCACTGGCCGCAGCGTCCGACGAACTGCTTCGGTAAGCTTGGCTACACCTGGAACGAAAGTGCTCCGGCCGTTACCCTGCTGGAAACGCTGGAAGCGCTCACGGAGTGCCAGCGGACGGGTAAGATCCGCTACATCGGCGTTTCCAACGAGACGGCGTTTGGCGTGATGCGCTATCTGCATCTGGCCGATAAACACGATCTGCCGCGCATCGTGACCATTCAGAACCCGTACAGCCTGCTGAACCGCAGTTATGAAGTGGGTCTGGCGGAGGTGACGCAGTACGAAGAGGTGGAGCTGCTCGCCTACTCCTGCCTGGGCTTCGGTACCCTGACGGGCAAATACCTGAACGGCGCGAAACCGGCTGGCGCGCGTAACACGCTTTTCAGCCGCTTCACCCGCTATAGCGGCGAGCAGACGCAAAAAGCCGTTGCGGCCTACGTGGATATCGCGAAACGCCACGGACTCGATCCGGCGCAGATGGCGCTGGCCTTCGTGCGTCGTCAGCCGTTTGTGGCGAGTACCCTGCTCGGCGCAACGACGATGGATCAGTTGAAAACCAATATTGAGAGTTTCAATCTGAACCTGAGTGAAGAGGTATTAGCGGAGATAGAAGCGGTGCATCAGGTTTATACCTACCCGGCACCGTAATAAAAGCAAAACGGCAACGCACGTTGCCGTTTTTAGGGTTTTCACCCTCTCTCTGTGGGAGAGGGCCGGGGTGAGGGCATCAGGCAGCACAATTCAACGACGACGCTGCCAGACCCACAGCCCGCTAATCGCCAGCGCGAACAGCGCGCCGAATCCTACCCCGATTGCCACGACCGGCGCACCTGCTTTTACCGCCAGCGAGTAAATCCCCAGCATCAGTAACATCGCCATGTTTTCACCAAGGTTTTGCACCGCAATGGCGTTACCCGCCCCAACGGTCTGCTTGCCGCGCTCCTGCAACAGCGCGTTTAGCGGCACCACAAAGAAACCGCCTAACATGCCGATCAGCAACAGCAGGGCATAGGCAGGCAATAGGGCATGTTGCAGGGAGAAGAACAGAACGCCGACGCCAATCAGGATCCCCGCAGGCATGCAGCGCGCGACGGTTTCCAGCGTCACCAGTTTTGCCGCAGCCCCGGCCCCGACAACAATCCCGACGGCGACCATGGCATTCAGATAAGTCGGCGTGGCGTTGTCAGTAATGCCCAGCGCCACCGGCACCCACAGCACCAGCAGGAAACGCAGCGTAACGCCGGCCCCCCAGAACATGCTGGTGCCCATCAGCGAGAAGCGTGTTTCACCGTTACGCCACAGTACGCGGCAGGCGTTGAAGAAGCTGCCGGTCATGGGCCCGAAGCGCCAGGATTGCCCCGGACGCGCCACGGCCAGTTTGGGGATAAACAGGTTGGCGATCACCGCGCCACCGTACATCAGGGCGCAGATGCCAAGCGCGGCGAGCACATGCCAGTCTGCCAGTACGCCACCCGCCACCGAACCCAGCAGAATAGCCGCAATGGTGGAGGACTCCATCAGGCCGTTGGCCTTCACCAGCTTATCACCGGTGGTGAGCTCACCCAGAATACCGTACTTCGCCGGGGAGTAGGCTGCCGCACCAATGCCCACCAGTGTGTAGCCGACAAACGGGTTGATACCAAAGCAGATACTTGCCGCGCCCAGAAGCTTAAGGCTGTTGGCAAACATCATGACACGACCTTTCGGGAAGCTGTCCGCCACCTGGCCGACAAACGGCGCAAATACGATGTAAGCACCCACAAACACCATCTGTAGGATCGGCTGGCTCCAGTCGGGATAAAACTCAGCTTTCAGCAATGCCAGCGTGGCAAACAGCAACGCATTATCGCCGAACGCAGAAAGAAACTGGGCGGCGATAACCGCCATCATGCCTTTCGACCAGATTGAAGTGTTAGTGTGCACTGACTCACGCATTTTGCTGTTCCGCCTCTTCAACCATGCCCTTCAGGGTCACGAAATCGGGTTTACCGCTGCCCAGCACCGGTAACTGTTTGAGGTAACGAATATCGCGGGGGACCGCCAGCTCGGGGATACCGTGTTCGCGTGCATACCTGAGCAGCGCGTCACGCTTCAGTTCACCGTCTGTCGTGAAGAGCACCAGCGCCTCGCCTTTACTGGCATCACTTTTCACCACGGTCGCATGCATTTTCTCTGCTGAGACTGCGGTCGCCAGCGTCTCGACCATTTCAAGAGAGACCATTTCCCCGGCGATTTTGGCGAAGCGTTTTGCGCGTCCCTGGATCTGCACGAAGCCCTGATCGTCGAAGCGCACGATATCGCCCGTGTCGTACCAGCCCGTTTCAACCTCGCCATTGACGTTCTCAGCCGTCGGCGCCTCAAGCACCCCCGGGTTTTCCACACGCAAATAGCCGTTCATGACGTTCGGCCCTTTCAGCTGAAGACGTCCGCCGTCTTCAATACCCGGCACCGCCAGCAGACGCGCGTCCAGCCCCGGCAGAATGCGGCCAACCGTTCCGGGTTTTGCCGCCATCGGAACGTTGATGGAGACCACCGGCGCGCACTCCGTCACGCCATAGCCTTCCAGAATGCGCAGGCCAAACTTGTCCTGCCAGATTTGGCGCGTGCTGTCCTGGAGTTTTTCCGCCCCCGCCACCACGTAGCGCACGCGGAAGAAATCATACGGGTTGGCGAAGCGCGCGTAGTTTCCGAGGAAGGTGGACGTCCCGAACAGCACCGTGCAGTTACGGTCATAAACCAGTTCCGGCACAATGCGGTAGTGCAGCGGGCTTGGGTAGAGGAACACCTCGGCACCGGTCAGCAGCGGCGTAAAGAGCCCCACGGTCAGACCAAATGAGTGGAACAGCGGCAGCGCCGACATAAAGCGATCGTTGGCGGTAAAGTCAGCAATGGTTTTAATCTGTTCGACGTTCGCCAGAATGCTTTTGTGACTGTGAACCACACCTTTCGGGTTGCCTTCAGAGCCGGAGGTAAAGAGGATAATGGCATCATCCTCCGGCTGCTGCTTAACCTGCGCCAGACGCGGCATCAGCAGGTGCGCGAAAATCCACAGCTTGTCGGCGGTCGTGACGTCTGCTTTCAGATCTTCCAGGAACACCCAGCGCACCTGCGTCAGCTGTTCCGGCAGGTGCCACAGCTTGCCTTTATCCAGGAACTGGCGGGAGGTAAAGACGGTGTTGATTTGCGCCGCGGTAATCGCGCTGGAGAGCCCTTTCACGCCCGCCGTGTAGTTCATCATCGCCGGAATGCGGCCCCGGGAGACGGCACCAAAGATCACCGCCGCGCTGATACCCGCGTTTGGCAGCATCAGGCCGATCTTTTCACCCTGTTTGCTGTATTTTTCCAGGATACGCCCGACAAACAGCGTTTTGGTCAACAGCTTACGGTAGGTATCCGGCGTAAAGTTGATGTCTTCGATGCAGTTTTTCTTCGCACCGTAGCGATACTGGGCCGACAGCAACGATTCATACAGCGTTTCGCGCGGGCGAACGGCCATGCGCGCTTCCATCATAATCTGGTGCAGCATTTCCCCGGCGATTTTACGGCGGTCGCGCGCACGCGGCGCCTCGGGCATCGGCAGTGACGTCGGCGGTAATATATGCAGCGTAATTTTCGGGAACAGACGCTGCTTCACCAGCCCTTTCAGACGGCTGAAAAAGGTCAGCTCAGCCCCGTCGATGCGTAGCGGCACGACGGTGGCCTGAGACTTCGCCGCGACAAAACCGGCCCCATCGTAAATTTTCATCAGGGAGCCCGTCACTGAAATCCGCCCTTCCGGGAAGATAACCACCGGACGCCCCTGCCCAATCAGACGCACCAGATGTTTAATCATCATCGGTTTGGTTGGATCGAGCGGGACAAAATCAATCAGCGGTTTGAGCCAGCGCATGTACCATTTTTCACTGATGGAGCTGTACACCGCGAAGACGGGCCGCACGGGCAAAAACAGCGCCAGCAATACGCCATCAAGAAAAGAGACGTGATTCGGTGTGATAAGAACACGCTCGCCATAGAGTGCCTGCGTATCGCCAGTCACGCGGATGCGAAACAGGACACGAAACAGTGTGCGGAAGAACCCAAAAAGCATTTCAACTCCCTTTGCCAGCCAGTGTGAAAGGTATAAATGGTGGCAGATTACACGAGAAGTAGTGAGGGAGCGATAGCAAAAACAGAGGCGAAAAAAAACCTGCGCATCCGCGCAGGTTGGTGCAAGAGAAGAGTACGAAAACGTACCAGGAATTCTCACCAATCAATACCTCTGGGATCTTGATTGTGGCCTCCGGCGACAGGCTTCGCCAGCGGGAAAACGCAAGGGAATGAGCCGAAGTGCAACCAGGTGTGAATATTCTCTTTTGCTGTTACAGGTTGAACTTACAGGCAAAAAAAAACCTGCGTAAAACGCAGGTTGGTGTAAATCGTGTTAATCAACCGAAGTTGATTCCACCTATCAATACCTCTGGGATCTCGACTCTAGCAATTCATAACGCATCGTTGCTAACGGACAATCGCAACAGCCTGAGGCAAAGTGTAACTAAAGGTTCAGATTACCATTATTCAGACATGACTGGCCGTGTAACGATTACACCGCGAGGGATGTTCTGCTTCACGTTTGCAGAGGACGCTCACCCGCTCCCCTTGAATGCGCGCCGCTTTTCCGCAACACTAGTTAGTGTGTAAACGCTTACCCCTATAAGAAGGTATTGAATGGCGACAATTAAGGATGTGGCTCGTCTGGCCGGTGTTTCCGTCGCGACCGTCTCCCGCGTAATCAACAACTCCCCTAAAGCGAGTGATGCATCGCGACAGGCCGTGCAGGACGCCATGGAAAACCTGAATTATCACCCTAACGCCAACGCGCGCGCCCTTGCCCAGCAGTCGACAGAAACCATCGGGCTGGTGGTCGGGGATGTATCCGATCCGTTTTTCGGTGCGATGGTCAAAGCCGTAGAACAAGTCTCTTATCACACCGGAAATTTCCTGCTGATTGGTAATGGCTACCACAATGAACAGAAAGAGCGCCAGGCCATTGAGCAGCTGATCCGTCATCGCTGTGCGGCACTGGTGGTCCATGCCAAAATGATCCCCGACGCCGAGCTGATCCATCTGATGAAACAGATGCCGGGGATGGTGATTATCAACCGTATTATTCCCGGTTTTGAAACCCGCTGCGTGGCGCTCGACGACCGTTACGGCGCATGGCTCGCAACCCGTCACCTGATCCAGCAGGGCCATACCCGAATTGGTTATCTGTGCTCCAACCACCCAATTTCCGATGCGGAAGATCGCCTTCAGGGCTATTACGACGCGCTGCGCGAAGCCGGTCTGCCCTGCAACGATCGTCTTGTGGCGTACGGAGAACCGGATGAGAGCGGCGGCGAGCAGGCGATGACCGAGCTGCTGGGACGCGGGCGGAATTTCACCGCCGTGGCCAGCTATAACGACTCCATGGCCGCCGGCGCAATGGGCGTGCTGAATGATAACGGGATTGACGTCCCGGCAGAAATTTCGCTGATTGGCTTTGATGATGTGCTGGTGTCGCGCTATGTGCGCCCTCGCCTGACCACCGTGCGTTACCCGATTGTAACCATGGCAACGCAGGCGGCAGAACTGGCGTTAGCGCTGGCCGGGCATCGCCCGCCACCGGAAATTACCCACCTGTTCAGCCCAACCTTAGTGCGCCGTCACTCGGTGGTATCGCCCGCGGAAGCCGTGAGCGAACAGCGATAGAGATGGACGGTTTTATCCGGGTATTCCAGCGCATCGCCGATGTAGTGCCAGCCGTAACGTTCGTAGAAGTCGCGGCAGGCAGACCAGAGATGAAGCTCGTGATACCCGGCGCGTCGCGCGTAGCCGATAACATGCTGCTGAAGTTTTCCCGCCAGCCCGTTTCCCCGGGCGGCTTCATCGACATACAGCGCAGCCAGCCAGGGGTGGAGATCCTGTCGGGAAATTAAATCGCAACGCCACAACCCAACGGTGCCCAGCAGCTGGTCATCCTCAACGGCAATAAAGGTGAGCGGTAACTCGCCCGGCGTCAGGCTGTGCTCGACAATGCTCTGGAAAAAGGCACGCGGCATACCTTCACCAAACGCGTTCCAGATCCAGTCGATCACCTGCTGTGTAAACTGCGGCGCAGCGTGAAGCGGCAGTATATTCACACCAGCTTTCCCTGGAAAAGAGGGACCGATTCGAAGAGGTAGCCGTCGAAATCGGGTGCGTCTTCGTCTGACAGCTCAAGCAGGCTCTTTTTGACGTTTTCAAGATGCTGGAACATAGCCTGCCACGCCCCCATCACGTCGCGGCGGCGGAGCGCAGCGAGAATGGTTTGCCTGTCGCCGAGCCATTTCAGCCGCCATGCGCGGCTGGCGATGTGGCCGTTGAATTGCTGCCACAGTGGGCTGCTGTCCATGTGATGCCAGACGCTTTCAACGGTCGCCAGCAGCATCTGGTTTTGTGTGGCCCCCGCCAGTACAAGGTGGAACATTTTGTTGTTGTCCTGGCTGCGATCGTCGGCGGCAATCGCCCGTTGCTCCTGCTCGATGATGCGGCGCAGGTTGTCGATATCCGCCCGCGTCGCCATTTTTGCGGCAAAGGCGGCAATGTTGCTTTCAAGCAGCTGACGCGCCTGGAGAATTTCAAACGGCCCCACGTCACTGTTCAGAAAACGCTCTTCCTCGTTTTCATGCTCCTCCGGAATGCGCATCACGTACACGCCAGACCCCTGGCGAATATCCACCGTCCCCTGAAGCTCAAGCATCAGCAGCGCCTCGCGCACAATAGTGCGGCTCACGCCATACGTCTCGGCGATGTTGCGCTCCGGCGGCAGACGCGATCCCACGGGATAATGCCCCTGGATAATCTGCGCCCGTAAATCCTCGCCAATCTCCTGGTACTGTTTTTTTTCCGGCAGGATGACAGCCTTATCCACGTTTTCACCTGTGTTTTTCAGTTAATGCGCGGGCCGGACGTCCTCCCGGCCAGTTTGTGCACTATTTTACCAGAAGGCTTACTTCCATTCATCGTCAACACTGAGCGTCAGCACACGCTCATCGCGCAGCTGGCGGAACCAGGACGCCGATTTCTTTGCCCGCCGTGTGCGTTGATTTTCAAGGTCGATCTCAATCAGCCCGTAGCGGTTTTTAAACGCGTTCATCGGCGAGACATTGTCGGTGAAGGCCCACAGCATATAGCCGTGACAGTTTGCCCCCGCCTCCCGCGCCAGCAGCGTGTAGTAGAGATGTTCGCTGATAAACGCGATGCGGTACGCGTCATCGATAATGCCGTCGCGATTGCGAAACTGCGCTTCGTTCTCCACACCCATCCCGCTTTCCGCTACAAACCAGTCAATGTTGCGATAGTCGTTTTTAATCCGCATCGCCATGTCGTAAATAATGCGCGGGAAGATCTCCCAGCCGCGGGAGGTGTTCATCCTCCGCCCCGGCAGCTCGAACGGCTCGTAGTAATACGCCGGGTGGAACGGCGTCTCCGGGTGCCAGGCGCGGGACGGGGCTTTGACGCGATGCGGGTAATAGAGGTTAATGCCCAGCTCGTCGACGGTGTTGTCGGCAATCAGCGCCAGCTCGTCAGCCGTGTAGTCCCACTGCACCTGATGCTGCGCCAGCAGGGTAAAGAGCGCCTGCGGATAGCGCCCGTGCACCAGTGGGTCGAGAAAGACGCGGTTGTAGAACAGATCGTACATCTCTGCCGCTCGCTCGTCATGCGGTGCGCGCGAGCGTGGATAGGTCACTTCCGGGTTAAGAATACAACCCACTGAGCCGTCATACCCTTTCTCGCGAAACAGCTTCACCACTTTCGCCGTCGCCAGCACTTTATGGTGGTTCCACTGCATCCAGGTGCTGGTGTTCTGCTCATAGGGCCAGCGCAGTGCGTCAAGGTAGACGCGCGTCTGGACCACAATCGGCTCGTTGAAGGTAAACCAGCGGGTGACTTTGCCGTGAAAGCGCTCAAACACTTTTTCCGCATAGCGAACGAACAGCTCGACGACGTGCTTCGACGCCCAGCCGCCGTAGGTTTCCAGCAGCACGCCCGGCAATTCGTAGTGTTCCAGGCAGATCATCGGCTCAATGCCCTGACGGTGCATTTCATCGAACAGCGCGTAGTAATAGGCGGCGTACTCTTCATCTACGGTGGCGTTTTCATAGTCGGTTAAAAAGCGCGACCAGTTGATCGAGGTGCGATAGTGCGTCAGGCCCGCCTGCTTCATCAGCGCCACGTCTTCACGGAAGCGATTAATAAAGTCGGTTGCCACCGCCGGGCCATAGCCGTTGTGCCAGACGTGACGATCGTTCTTGTACCAGAGATCGATCCACGAATCCTGCCCCGGCTTTTTGCCGCTCCAGCCCTCGGTCTGCCAGGCCGATGCCGCCGCGCCCAGCATAAAATCCTGCGGTATAGTTATCTGTTTTATGCTCATCCGGTCCTCATGCGTTATCGGTGGCTTGTTGCAGCGCGGCCTGCTCTGCGCGGCGTGAGGCAATTTTCACAAACGGCAGATAGATAATCACCGCGGTCACGATGCAGATAAACTGGGTGATCACCGCCCCCATGGAGCCCGCGGTTGACAGCCAGGCGTTGATCAGCGGCGGCGTGGTCCAGGGCACCATCACCACGGCTTTCCTGGCAAATCCGGTCACCGTGGCAAAGTAGCCAATCGAGCCCGTCACCAGCGGCGTGATGATGAACGGGATAGCCAGGATCGGGTTGAGCATGATTGGCATCCCGAAGATCACCGGCTCGTTGATGTTAAAAATACCCGGGCCGATGGAGAGCTTAGCGATCTCCTTCATCTCTTTACGTTTGGTGGCAATCATGACGGCGATCAGCAGGCCGATGGTCAGGCCGGAGCCGCCGATGCTCATATAGACGTCCCAGAACGGCATGGTGATGATGTTTGGCACCTCTTTGCCCTGCTCGAACGCGCTCATGTTAACGGTGATTGCCCCCAGCAACAGCGGCTCGCGGATCGGCTTGATCATCTGGTTGCCGTGAATACCAATCACCCAGAACAGCTGGGCGACAAACATCAGCAGCAGGATCCCCGGCAGGCTTTGCACCACGCGCTCCAGCGGCTGTTGCACCACCTGGTAAACCGCGTCGTAGAGATACATGCCGGTAATCTGATGAAACACGAAGCCAAAGGTGGCGATGGCGGTGGTGGTGATAATGGCCGGGATCAGCGCAGAGAACGACGCGACGACGTTCGGCGGCACCGTGTCCGGCATCCTGATTTTCAGCCCCTTGCGGTTTTCCAGCCAGCAGTAAATCTCCACTGACAGGATGGCGATAAACATGCCGAGGAACAGGCTGCGGGTATCGGAGAACTGGCGCAGCAGCACGTCTTTCACCACGTGCATCTCGCCGTCCACCAGCATTTCCACCGTGGTTGGCGTCACGCAGATAAAGCAGATCACCGCCAGCAGGCCGGGGAACAGGGACTTAATGCCGTTAATACGCCCCAGCTCAATGCCGATTAAAAACACCGCACCGATGTTGAGAAAGTTAAGCGTGGCATAGTTGAGCGCGCTGGTGATCGGCTTTAACGCCGCCAGAAACGACAGCGACTGAAAGCTCGCCAGGCCGTTTTTCGGATCCAGCACCATATTGGAGATCAGTACCGAGAACGCCCCCACAATGATGACCGGCATTAAGGTAATAAACGCAGACTTGATCGCCTGGATATAACGATAGCTGTTGAAGGTGGTGGCAAAACTGCCCAGAGCGTCGATCAGTTTTTCCTGAAATGCCATAGGGTAATACCTCAGTAAAAGGGCTTTTATTGAATAAGATGGACAGCCGGATACTATTGGTATGCCAAAAATAGCGCCCACAGGCGCTTTGTTCTGTGATTAAGCTCTCAATGAGGTAAGAGGTATTCCAGATTGCGATTTATCACCATTTTGGCATGCCAATGACAGGCATTTATCCCGCTGGCGAGGATCGTTACCGAAAAGCGTGATCGTTATGGGGTTTTGCCCTTACCACGTCGCTTATGCGCCGGATGGTCTGTGTTAAACTGCAAACCATTACGTGGAAACAGGAATTTCGAATGGCAACAATGCTGGATGTCTCACTGCGTGCGGGCGTGTCGAAGGCCACCGTTTCGCGCGTGCTGAACGGCACAGGTCAGGTTAAAGAGAGCACGCGTCAGCAGGTATTTCGCGCGATGGAGGAGCTGGGCTATCGTCCGAACTTTCTCGCGCGTTCGCTGGCTAACCAGACCAGCAACAGCATTGGTCTTGTCGTCTCGACGTTCGACGGTTTTTACTTTGGTCGTTTGCTACAGCAGGCGTCACGGCAGACCGAAAAGCACGGAAAACAGCTGATTGTTACCGACGGTCACGACGCCCCTGAACAGGAAGAACAGGCGGTGCAGATGCTCGCCGACCGCAAGTGCGACGCCATCGTGCTGTACACGCGATACATGAGCGAAAAGACGATCCTGAAGCTGATCAACAGCGTGCAGACGCCGCTGGTGATCATTAACCGTGAAGTGAGCCAGGCGGCGGATCGCTGCGTCTTCTTTGAACAGCAGGACGCGGCCTTCAAAGCGGTGGATTACCTGATAAGCCAGGGTCATCGGGAGATCGCCTGTATCACCGTCCCGATCCACACCCCAACGGGTAAAGCGCGGCTGATGGGCTACCGTAAGGCGCTGGAGAAGCACGGTATTCGTCTCGACGAGCGGCGGATTAAATACGGCGATGCAGGCATGACGCGGGGTTACGAGCTGTGCAAGGAGCTGATTGCGGAAAAGACATCGTTCAGCGCCCTGTTTGCCTGTAATGATGATATGGCCCTGGGCGCCTCCAAAGCATTACACCAGGCCGGGCTGAAGATCCCGCAGGATATTTCGCTGTTTGGTTTTGACGATGCCCCCAGCGCAAAGTGGCTGGAGCCTGCCCTGTCGTCGGTATATTTGCCGATCGACAACATGATCGTCACGGCAATCGACCAGGCGATCCGGCTGGCAAAAAACCAGCCGGTTGAAGCGATCCCGCCGTTCACCGGCACGCTGGTGTTACGCGATTCGGTGACAACAGGGCCGTGGTTTAATCAGACCAGCTCTAACGCCAGCAGCTCCTGAATGGTCTGGCGACGGCGAATCAGCCGCGCCACGCCGTTATCAAACAGCACTTCCGGCAGCAGCGGGCGGCTATTGTAGTTGGAAGACATAGACGCCCCGTACGCACCGGTATCATGCAGCACCAGATAATCTCCCGGTTTTACCTCTGGCAGCGAACGGGTTTCGACTTTCCCGCCTTCCTGCTGAGTAAAGACGTCACCGGATTCACACAGCGGGCCGGCAACAACGGTCTCGATGCGCGGCGCGTTGACCAGATCGCGGCCATCGGCGGCAAGCGCGGTAATGTGATGATAGCTGCCGTACATGGACGGGCGCATCAGGTCGTTGAAGCCAGCATCAATCAGCACAAAGTGACGGCTTCCCATCTCCTTCACGCTCCGCACCTGCGCCACCAGCACGCCAGCTTCGGCGACCAGGAAACGACCCGGCTCAATCTCCAGCTTCACCGCATGGCCCAGATGGGCAGCGATCCTGTCACGCGCGGCGCTCCACAGGCCGTAATAGTGATCCGTGTCGATCGCCTCTTCTCCTTCGCGGTAAGGGATCGAAAGCCCTCCCCCGGCGGAGATCGCCTCCAGATCCTGACCAAAATCGATAACCTGACGCACCATTGCGCCACAGACCTGCTCAAGATGGCCATAATCCACGCCGGACCCGATATGCATGTGAATGCCCACCAGCTTGAGGTTGTAGCGTTGTAAAACCTCCAGCGCCGCAGGCATATCGGCATACCAGATCCCGTGTTTACTGTTTTCGCCCCCGGTGTTGGTTTTCTGACTGTGGCCGTGACCAAAGCCCGGGTTGACGCGCAGCCAGACGCGATGGCCAGGAGAGACCTGCCCAAGCTGTTCCAGCATATCCACCGAACCAGCATTGACCGGGATTTGCAGCTCGTGCACGCGCGCCAGCGTGGCGTCGTCTATCAGGTCAGCGGTGAAGACGATCGCGTCGCTGTCGGCTTTCGGATCAAACCCGGCCGCCAGCGCACGTTCGATCTCACCCAGCGATACGGAGTCAACCTTCACGCCCTGCTCGCGCATCAGGCGCAGAATATGAATATTGGAGCAGGCCTTCTGCGCAAAACGCACCACGTCAAACTGATGCAGCGCGGCGATTTTCTCGCGGACAATCTGCGCATCGTAAACCCACACCGGACAGCCGAATTCGGCAGGCAGGCGCAGCAGGTTATCGGCGTTTAAATCGGTTTCGGTCTGGTTGAGCGGGCGTGGCATGGTCGTCTCCGGAAATCTGTTTTTTATCATTACGCCATAGCCTGAAGAGAATAAAAAATATCGTTTTATCGTGAGTCTATGCAAAAATGATATGGAACACATTCAGCCATCAGGTGCCCTATGCCCGCCGTTAACCTACGCCATATCGAGATTTTTCATGCGGTGATGACCACCGGCAATCTCACTGAAGCCGCGCACATGCTGCACACCTCGCAGCCGACGGTCAGCCGCGAGCTGGCGCGTTTTGAGAAAGTGCTGGGGCTGAAGCTGTTTGAACGCACCCGCGGCAGGCTGCATCCAACGGTGCAGGGTTTACGTCTGTTTGAGGAGGTTCAGCGCTCCTGGTACGGGCTGGACAGGATCGTGAGCGCGGCAGAGAGCCTGAGGGAGTTCCGCCAGGGCGAACTGTCCATCGTCTGCCTGCCGGTCTTTTCCCAGTCATTCCTGCCGGTACTGTTACAGCCGTTTCTGGCCCGCTATCCGGAGGTCAGCCTGACCATCGTGCCGCAGGAGTCGCCGCTGCTGGAGGAGTGGCTTTCGGCCCAGCGCCACGATCTGGGTCTGACTGAAACCCTCGTCACGCCAGCGGGAACGGAACGCACGGAGCTGCTGTCGCTGGATGAGGTCTGCGTGCTGCCTGCCAGCCACCCGCTTGCCCACAAAACGGTGCTGACACCGGCGGATTTTCACGGTGAGAACTATATCAGCCTGTCGCAGACCGACAGCTACCGGCAGCTTCTGGATGGCCTGTTTGCCGAACATCAGGTGAAGCGGCGGATGGTGATGGAAACGCACAGTGCGGCGTCAATTTGCGCGATGGTGCGCGCGGGCGTGGGTATTTCGGTGGTGAACCCGCTCACGGCCATGGACTACGCCAGCAGCGGTGTGGTTCTGCGCCGTTTTAGCGTTTCCGTTCCCTTTACCGTGAGCCTGATCCGCCCGCTGCACCGGCCCGCCTCAGCGCTGGTTGATGCCTTTAGTGAACATCTGATTGCGCACGCGCGTCAGGTGGCGCTTCGCTTACCTGCCCTGCAAAAACCTTTATGACAGCATAAACTCCACCGCATCCGCGGCATGGATGGCGGCGGTATCGAAGACCGGTATCGGGCTTCGGTCTGCCGGCACCAGCAGACCGATTTCGGTACAGCCGAAGATGACCCCTTCCGCTCCCTGCTGCGCCAGTTTCTCTATCACGCTGACGTACCAGGCGCGCGAAGCTTCGCTGAAGGTGCCCAGACACAGCTCATCAAAAATAATCTGGTTAATGCGCGCCCGGTCAGCCTCCTCCGGGATCAGGCTTTCAATCCCGAACTGGCTGCTCAGCCGCCCGCGGTAAAAATCCTGTTCCATGGTGTAGCGCGTCCCCAGCAGCGCCACGCGCGTCATGCCGGCGGTACGTATGGCACGCCCGGTGGCATCCGCGATATGTAAGAACGGCAGCGAACAGCGGTCTTCAATGTGCGACGCCACCTTATGCATGGTGTTGGTACACAGCAGAATACCCTGCGCGCCCGCACGCTCCAGCCCGAGCGCGGCGTCCGCCAGTATCTGCCCCGCTTTGTCCCACTCCCCGCTCGACTGGCAGGCTTCTATTTCATGGAAATCCACGCTGTGCAGCAGCAGGCTGGCCGAATGCAGACCGCCCATACGCTGTTTAACGCCTTCATTAATCAGGCGGTAGTACGGGATCGTTGATTCCCAGCTCATGCCCCCTAACAGACCGATCGTTTTCATCTTTCCTCCTGTGCGTTTCACCCAGTGAAGCAAACTTGTGATCGCCTTTCCAGTTATTTGGCTAAACGTTTCCTTTTCTCGGCGGGTGAGATAAGTTAATTGAAACAATGTTTCATTACATAACAGGGCGAAAATATGTTTATTTTCCATAAAGAGACCACGCTTGAGGATCTGGGCAACGGCGTGACGCGTCGTATTCTGGCGCACGACGGCAGGATGATGGCGGTGGAAGTGAATTTCGAGGAAGGCGCGATTGGCCCGATGCATAACCACCCGCATGAGCAACTCACCTACGTTCTCTCGGGGGAATTTGAGTTCACCATTGGCGAGGAGAAGCATGTGGTGACCGCGGGCGACACCCTCTATAAAGCGCCGCACGTGATGCACGGCTGCGTTTGCCTGAAACCCGGCACCCTGCTGGATACCTTTACGCCGGTACGCGAAGATTTCCTGAAATAAAAAAAGGCGCTCAGTTGAGCGCCTTTTTTGATGTTATTCCGTTACCGGCTCAGGAAGTTGTTCCGGCAGCGGGTTGCGGGTGCTCATAGCCTCGCGCAGCAGCACGCTGCCACAGGCGAACAGTCCACCCAGAATACACGCCAGCAGCACGATGAGGGCTTTGCCCGGGCCATCTTTTTTCACCGGCATAGAAGGTGAAAGCTGGTATTTGAACGGCTCCAGGCTCACATCTTCGAAGGAGAGTTTTTGCAGCTGTGCCAGATAGTATTCGCGGTTCTGGAAATCGGCGTTCAGCTCAGAAACGTCCTTGAGATTTTTTTCAATCTGCAATTTCTGCGCAATCCCGTCCGCACCGAGGGCGACGGAATAATCCGGATCGTCTTTCACCGCCTGTCCATTGCTGTAAACCGGCTTTTTGATCCCAGCCGCGTTCGCCACTTCCAGCGAGTAGTTCAGGCGTTGCAGGTTGGTATTGTGGATATTGGTCAGACGGACCCGATCCAACTCCAGCTGCTGCTGTACCGTTTTGGTTCTCAGGATCAGCTGATCGCGAATGTTTTGCATGGTCTCCTGCTCGACGATGCGGGAGATGTACTGAATGTAACCATTCAACACTTTCTGCGCATCCTCTGCCGTTGGGGCTGTGAAGCTTAACGTCCAGGAGAGGTATGGTGCTTTATCGGCATTTTTTTCCTGCGTGTTATCAACAGCCTTCATCTTTTCGGCAATATTGACCACCGCGCGGTGCAGCTCCAGCGGGTCAACCTCAGCGCCATCGAGCTGAGCCATCACGTAAGGTGAGCTCTTCATGTACTCTTCAAGCAGAGACTGGGACTGAAACTTTTTGATAAACAGATTAAACACATCCGCACGGGTAATTTTCTCGTCGACATCAAGCACCTGGAGCGCCACCATCATCTGGCGCAGCGAACTCCACTGCGTCTGTTCCGCGGGCGTAATGACCGCTTTACTGGTCCATTTTTGCGGTATCAGAAAGGCGATTGCCAGGCCGACCAGTGCAAATGCAAAGACAATGGTGATGATGCGTTTTTTTGCTGCCAGCAGGACGTCCAGCAGACCCAGAAGATCTATTTCTTTAGCGCTGACCGCCGGGGGAGCATAGTGAGGAAAATTGAGATCCGTATGTTTTTTGAAATCCATCGCTGACATAACTGTTCTTCTTTTAAGGATGCAGTGAAATTCTGCCTGACTGGTTCCGGTGTAACAAATCATACAAGAATGTAAGAATTATCTGAATGACGAATTGGTATATCTGTAGACCTGCTATCAGATCTGGTAGTTAGCCACGCTGCGTGACTATTGTTATTCCTGCTCCCCTTTTGCTTCATTATCTCTTCCTCATGGGCCGCGGCGAACGTCCGTGGAAAGTCAAAAATGCCACCTCCCTCACTATATTGAAACAGCGTTTCGACGCTGATCACATTTCCACCATTAAGCGAATGACGCAGAAATAAATCGCAATAATATAAAATAAAACGATGTTTTAGTATCCAAGAACACCGGTTCAGCTCTTTTGAAACCCGAAGCGCTTACACCACGACGAAAGACAAAAAAGCGTTAAAAAACAAACGTAGGTTTTGCCGTTGCCAGACGTTGCACCCTGAATTTCAGCTCCCATGCCGCGCATCGCAGGCCTGGGAAAATGTAACAAAGCAGATTTCGTATTAAACCATTGATTGCCAGGTAGGTATGTATGAATGAAAACAAGCTGCTGGGGCTCGCATGGATATCACCCTATATCATCGGGCTGATACTCTTTACGGCATTCCCCTTCGTCTCATCGTTTTTCCTCAGCTTTACGGATTACGATTTGATGAGTCCGCCGGTGTTTAACGGCATCGAAAACTATCGCTACATGTTTACCGAAGACACGCTCTTCTGGAAATCCATGGGCGTGACCTTTGCCTATGTATTTTTAACCATCCCGCTAAAGCTCGCCTTTGCATTAGGAATTGCCTTTGTCCTGAACTTTAAATTACGCGGCATCGGCTTTTTCCGAACGGCCTACTATATTCCGTCGATCCTCGGCAGCTCCGTCGCCATTGCCGTATTGTGGCGCGCCTTATTTGCCATCGATGGCCTGCTGAACAGCTTTATCGGCGTTTTTGGCTTTGATCCGGTGAACTGGCTGGGCGAGCCGTCGCTGGCGCTGATGTCCGTTACCCTGCTGCGCGTCTGGCAGTTCGGTTCCGCGATGGTCATCTTCCTGGCCGCGCTGCAAAACGTACCGCAGTCCCAGTATGAAGCGGCAATGATCGATGGCGCATCGAAATGGCAGATGTTCATGAAGGTGACCGTGCCACTGATTACGCCGGTGATCTTCTTCAACTTCATCATGCAGACCACGCAGGCGTTCCAGGAATTTACCGGGCCGTACGTGATTACCGGCGGCGGGCCAACCTATTCGACCTATCTGTTCTCGCTCTACATCTACGACACCGCCTTTAAGTATTTCGATATGGGCTATGGCGCGGCGCTGGCGTGGATCCTGTTCCTGGTGGTGGCCGTCTTCGCCGGTATCGCCTTTAAGTCGTCGAAATACTGGGTGTTCTACTCCGCCGATAAAGGAGGCAAAAATGGCTGATATTCAACAACTCTCCACGGCAAGAAGCGTCGCCGAACGCGAAGTGGCCCGCACGCTGCGCAGAGAGAAAATCAACGCCTCCGTTCGCTATGTGATTCTGCTGGTTGTCGGCCTGCTGATGCTTTACCCGCTGGTGTGGATGTTCTCCGCGTCGTTCAAACCGAACCACGAGATCTTCACCACACTGAGCCTGTGGCCTGCCCACGCCACCTGGGATGGTTTCGTAAACGGCTGGAAAACCGGCACCGAGTACAACTTCGGCCATTACATGCTGAACACCTTTAAGTATGTGATCCCGAAAGTGATCCTGACCATTATCTCCTCCACCATCGTGGCGTACGGCTTTGCCCGCTTCGAGATCCCGTGGAAGAAGTTCTGGTTCGCCACGCTCATCACCACCATGCTGCTGCCCAGCACCGTGCTGCTGATCCCGCAGTACCTGATGTTCCGTGAAATGGGCATGCTTAACAGCTATATGCCGCTGTACCTGCCGCTGGCCTTCGCCACTCAGGGGTTCTTCGTCTTCATGCTGATCCAGTTCCTGCGCGGCGTCCCGCGTGACATGGAAGAGGCGGCGCAGATTGACGGCTGTAACTCCATTCAGGTGCTGTGGTACGTGGTAGTGCCGATCCTGAAACCGGCCATTATCTCCGTCGCCCTGTTCCAGTTCATGTGGTCCATGAACGACTTTATCGGGCCGCTGATTTACGTCTACAGCGTGGATAAATACCCCATCGCACTGGCGCTGAAAATGTCCATCGATGTCACCGAAGGCGCGCCGTGGAACGAAATTCTGGCAATGGCGAGCATCTCCATTCTGCCATCCATCATTGTCTTCTTCCTGGCACAGCGCTACTTCGTACAGGGCGTCACCAGCAGCGGAATTAAAGGTTAAGAGGGAAATACCATGGCTGAAGTTATTTTCAACAAGCTGGAAAAGGTCTACTCCAACGGCTTTAAAGCGGTACACGCTATCGATCTTAAAATTGCTGAAGGGGAATTCATGGTGATCGTCGGCCCATCCGGCTGCGCCAAATCCACGACCCTGCGCATGCTGGCGGGGCTCGAAACCATCAGCGGCGGCGAGGTGCGCATTGGCGACAAGATCGTGAACAACCTCGCGCCGAAAGAGCGCGGTATTGCAATGGTGTTCCAGAACTATGCCCTCTATCCGCACATGACGGTGCGCGAGAATCTGGCCTTTGGTCTCAAGCTGAGCAAACTGCCGAAAGATCAGATTGAGTCTCAGGTGAATGAAGCTGCCAAAATTCTTGAACTGGAAGAGCTGCTCGACCGCCTGCCGCGCCAGCTTTCCGGCGGCCAGGCGCAGCGCGTGGCGGTAGGCCGTGCGATTGTGAAAAAACCGGATGTGTTCCTGTTCGATGAGCCGCTTTCAAACCTCGACGCCAAACTGCGCGCTTCGATGCGTATTCGTATTTCCGACCTGCATAAGCAACTGAAGAAGTCAGGAAAACCGGCGACCACCGTTTACGTGACACACGACCAGACCGAAGCGATGACCATGGGCGACCGCATCTGCGTGATGAAGCTCGGCCATATCATGCAGGTGGATACGCCGGACAACCTCTACTACAAGCCGAGGAACATGTTCGTGGCGGGCTTTATCGGCGCGCCGGAGATGAATATACGTAAAAGCGTGCTGGTCGAAAAAGCGGGCCAGCTGCACATCGCCATTGGCGATGAAACCATGCCGCTGAACGCGGAGAAGCAGGAGAAAGTCGCGGCCTACGCGGGTCAGGAGATTTACTACGGCGTGCGTCCGGAATTTGTGTCGCTCTCTGATGAGCCCTTCCCGAACGGCGGCTGTAGCGGGGAGATGGTGCGCGTTGAGAACATGGGCCACGAATTCTTTGTGTACCTGAAGGTCGCGGACTACGAACTGACCGCCCGAATCCCGTCCGATGAAGCTAAGCCAATGATTGATAAGGGGCTTCATCGTAAGGTGTATTTCACGTTTGAGATGAACAAGTGTCATATTTTTGACGCAAAAACTGAACAGAACCTCTCTCTCTGATGGAGTGATAAAAATGAAAAAAGTGCTTTTAAGCGCAGCAATCTCCGCGACCCTGGGTCTTACCGCTTTGCCATCGATGGCGCAGAATGTGGATTTACGGATGTCCTGGTGGGGCGGCAACGGCCGTCACCAGGTCACCCTGAAAGCGCTGGAAGAGTTCCATAAGCAGAACCCGGACATCAACGTGAAAGCGGAATACACCGGCTGGGATGGTCACCTCTCCCGTCTGACCACCCAGATTGCGGGCGGCACCGAGCCGGACGTAATGCAGACGAACTGGAACTGGCTGCCGATCTTCTCGAAAACCGGTGACGGCTTCTACGATCTGAACAAGATGAAGGACGTGATTGACCTGTCGCAGTTCGATCCCAAAGAGCTGCAAACCACCACCGTGGACGGCAAGCTGAACGGCATTCCGATCTCGGTGACGGCGCGCGTGTTCTACTTCAATGACGAAACCTGGAAAAAAGCGGGTATTGCGTACCCGAAAACCTGGGACGAGCTGATGGCGGCCGGTAAAACCTTCGAGAGCAAGCTCGGCAAGCAATACTATCCGGTGATCCTGGAGCATCAGGATACGCTGGCGCTGCTGAATTCGTACATGATCCAGAAGTACAACATTCCTGCGGTGGATGAGAAAACCAAAAAGTTCAGCTACACAAAGGAACAGTGGGTAGAGTTTTTCCAGACCTACAAAAAGCTGATCGACAGCCACGTCATGCCGGACACCAAATACTATGCCTCGTTCGGTAAGAGCAACATGTATGAGATGAAGCCGTGGATCCAGGGTGAATGGGGCGGCACCTACATGTGGAACTCCACCATCAACAAATATTCCGACAACCTGAAGCCACCGGCGAAACTGGAGCTGGGCAACTACCCAATGCTGCCGGGCGCCACCGACGCAGGTCTGTTCTTCAAACCGGCGCAGATGCTGTCGATTGGTAAGACGACCAAAAACCCGGAGGCGGCAGCGAAGCTGATTAACTTCCTGCTCAACAGCAAAGAAGGGGTCGATACGCTGGGTCTTGAGCGCGGCGTGCCGCTGAGCAAAGTGGCGGTGCAGTATCTGACCGAAGACGGCACCATTAAAGAGGACGATCCTTCCGTGGCGGGCCTGCGCCTGGCGCAGTCGCTGCCGGCGAAACTCACCGTCTCGCCATACTTTGACGACCCACAGATTGTGGCGCAGTTCGGTACCTCTTTGCAGTATATCGACTACGGGCAGAAAACCGTGGAAGAGACGGCCGCTGACTTCCAGCGTCAGGCGGAGCGTATTTTGAGACGTGCGATGCGGTAAAAACAAAGCCGGGTGGCG
>NZ_JBMKIC010000033.1:0-28240 GCF_049238665.1 Enterobacter cloacae complex sp. IR5450 | reverse complement strand
CGCACCCCCCCCCGCCACCGGGCAATGACATTACACGCCGATATTACGTAGTTTCTCCCCTTTCATCAGCTTGCGTTCAATATGCTCCAGGGTCACGCCTTTGGTTTCCGGGATCAGCCAGAACGTCACGCCGATAAACGCCACGTTCAGCACCGTATAGAGCCAGAAGGTGCCTGCCGCGCCAATCGCATCCAGCAGCGTCAGGAAGGTCGCGCCAATGATCATATTCGACACCCAGTTGGTGGTGGTGGAACAGGTGATACCAAAGTCGCGGCATTTCAGAGGCTGAATTTCAGAGCACAGGATCCACACCACCGGTGCGGCGCTCATCGCGTAACCGGCGATGCACATCATGGTCATGCCAACGGAGAGCCAGGAGAGGCCGCTTGACGCCGTGCCGTTATCGAACTGCATCAGGCAGTAACCAAGGATCAAGGTGCCGAGCGCCATTACGCTAAAGCCAATTTTCAGGGCCGGTTTACGTCCGGCCTTATCGACGGTGAACACCGCGATAAAGGTGGCGAACATAAAGGTCAGCCCCACCACCAGCGTGGCGATCATCTGTTGTTCGGTGGTGGTAAAACCAGCCATTTTAAAGATGCGTGGGGCATAATACATGATGATGTTCATCCCCGTGAACTGCTGCATCGCCTGTAACAGCATGCCGAGGAACACCGCGCGGCGCACGTTGCGGTTTGCCTTAAACAGGGACCAGCCGCCCTGCTTCAGCTTCAGGCTTTCGCGGATTTCGTTCAGCTCTTCACGCGCTTTTTCAGACGTGTCGCGCAGCATGCGCAGCACCTCTTCCGCCTCCACGTGACGCCCTTTTTGCGCCAGCCAGCGCGGGCTGTTCGGCAGGAAAATGACTAACACAATCAGCAGCACCGCAGGCAGCGCCAGCACACCAAGCATTGCCCGCCAGTTGCCGCTGTAGCTGAAGTACGTATCCGACAGGAACGCCAGCACGATACCGAGCGTCACCATCAGCTGGTACATGCTGATCATCTTCCCGCGCACGTTTTCGCTCGCCATTTCGGAGAGGTAAAGCGGCGCGGTGTAGGACGCGATACCCACCGCCACGCCCAGCAGCACGCGAGAAAGCAGCAGCACTTCAACGTTGGTGGCAAACGCCGAACCAAGAGAGCCAGCAACAAACAGGATCGCCCCGACCATCAGGCTGTATTTGCGCCCGAGACGGAACGACAGCCAGCCGTTAAACAGTGCGCCGATGGCCGCACCCAGCATCATGCTGCTCACCACCCACTCTTGCAGGCGGTTGCTTAACGTAAAGTGGTCGGTAATAAAGGGCAGTGCGCCCGCGATAACGCCGATATCCAGACCAAACAGTAAACCGGCTACGGCGGCCGCAACAGAAACAAACTGGTTCATGCGTCGGGTATCGCGCAGCGCAGCGGGCATAAGGGTAGAGTCATTTACAGATGTCATTGTTTCCTGCCTCAACAGCGAAATTCGTTAAGTGAAATTACGAGATACCGGAAGAAAGTGTCAGGCCGGAAATGGTGAAGATATGGATTATTTCGCTACGACACACCGATCTGTGATGGACATTACAATTTCAAATCAGGATGGTTTAACCTTATTTTTGATTAATTAGTTAATATTTAAGCAATAAATGTGTGACACCCGTCATTCATTCCTTTTCAGTATGGATTTTTCATCTTTAAGGATATGGATAAAGCCAATTTTGGCGCAAAAAAAACCTCTACCCGAGGGCAGAGGTTCTTTATTCGGGCTGACTTAACGTGCCAGCCAGCCGCCGTCTACGGCAACGGTGTAGCCGTTAATGTAGTCCGAAGCCGGGGACGCCAGGAATACAACCGGGCCCATCAGATCGCTCGGCAGACCCCAGCGACCCGCTGGAATACGCTCCAGGATTGCCGCGCTGCGCTCTTCATCCGCACGCAGCTGCTGGGTATTGTTGGTGGCCATGTAGCCCGGCGCAATCGCGTTGACGTTGATGTTGTGCTGCGCCCACTCGTTCGCCAGCAGGCGGGTCACGCCCATCACGGCACTCTTCGATGCGGTGTAAGACGGCACGCGGATGCCGCCCTGGAAAGAGAGCATGGAGGCAATATTAATGATCTTGCCACCTTTCCCCTGAGCAATGAAGTGCTTCGCAGCCGCCTGGGACATAAAGAACACGCTCTTGATGTTCAGATTCATCACGTCGTCCCAGTCCGTTTCGCTGAAGTTAATCGCGTCTTCACGACGGATCAGGCCGGCGTTGTTGACCAGAATATCGATATGCCCAAACTCCGCCACCGCGCGATCCAGCAGCTCAGGGATCGCATCGATTTTGCGCAGGTCCGCGGTCAGGCTCAGGAAACGGCGGCCCAGCGCGGTGACGCGCTCGATAGTTTCCGTTGGCTCAACGATGTTAATCCCGACGATATCGCAGCCCGCTTCCGCCAGACCTAACGCCATACCCTGCCCCAGCCCGGTGTCACAACCGGAAACCACAGCCACTTTACCTTGCAGAGAAAATGCATCCAGAATCATGTTTGTTCCTTAATCGTTCAGCGCCTGTCAGCAACAGGCAGATGTATGCTTAACTGCCTGCGACTAGCGCAGATCCTTAACAGCGACGTGGTCCATGTCATCAAAGACCTGGTTTTCACCGACCATCCCCCAGATAAAGGTATAGGCTTTCGTTCCCACGCCAGAGTGGATGGACCAGCTCGGCGAAATGACTGCCTGCTCGTTGTGCATAACGATATGGCGCGTCTCCTGCGGCTGTCCCATCATGTGGAACACGCAGGCGTCTTCATCCATGTTGAAATAGAAGTAGACTTCCATGCGGCGCTCGTGGGTATGGCACGGCATGGTGTTCCACAGGTTGCCCGGCGCAAGCTCGGTCAGCCCCATGCTGAGCTGGCAGGTTTCCAGCACATCCGGAACAAAGTATTTGTTGATGGTGCGACGGTTGCTGGTGAGGTTATCGCCAAGGGTCACCGGGGCAACGTCCGCTGGCGTGACTTTTTTGGTTGGGTAAGTCGTATGAGCCGGGGCGCAGTTGTAGTAAAACTTCGCCGGTTTGCTGGCATCAATGCTGGCGAACACCACCTCTTTCGCGCCTTTGCCGACGTACAGCGCGTCGCGGTGACCAATTTCGTAGCACTGGCCATCGACGGTAATGGTGCCCGGCCCGCCGATGTTAATCACGCCCAGTTCACGGCGTTCGAGGAAGTAGCTCACGCCCAGCTGTTTGCCCACTTCACCGCCCACGGAGACGGTTTTCGCCACCGGCATAATCCCGCCCACAATAATGCGGTCAATATGGCTGTAGACCATGGTGTACTTGTCGGCTTCGAACACTTGCTCAACTAAAAACTCACTGCGCAGCCCCTGAGTATCCAGCATTTTAGCGTGCGCACTGTGGATGCTTTGTCTGACGTCCACGTAAACCTCCAGAATTGATCGTGCCCGAAGGCAAAGATAAATAACGAAACAATGTTCCGTTTTCGTGATGAACACATATTATCCCCTGACAACGGGGTTTTCAATTGCATTTAAAACAACGTTTCATTTTTTCTTCCTGTTTATGCCAGAAATGGAGTTTCGATCACGATAAATCTTTAAGACCCTCAATCTGGTTAATTAAAATGAGAAAGTGCGCTGTCAGTCACACATAATGAAACAACGTTTTGATAATTTATAACCTAGTTTTCAACCTACATTACGCGTTCAAAGGAGTGCATTATGGCTAAAGGTATGCGGGTCAAGCTGAACTATGAGGTCAGCCGCGATCCGGATACAGGCGTGGAAGTCACCCGCCTGACCCCACCGGAAGTAACCTGTCATCGCAACTACTTTTACCAGAAGTGCTTCTTTAACGATGGCAGCCACCTGCTGTTCGCCGGGGAGTTCGACGGTCACTGGAACTATTACCTGTTGGATCTGAAAAACGCCGAAGCGGTACAGTTGACCGAAGGCGCGGGCGATAATACCTTTGGCGGGTTCCTCTCTCCGGACGATAAATCCCTCTACTATGTGAAGAACGATCGCACCCTGCTGGAGGTGGATTTACAGACGCTGGCAGAGCGCGAAGTGTACCGCGTTTCGGAAGAGTGGGTCGGCTACGGCACCTGGGTCGCGAACAGCGACTGCACCAAACTGGTGGGTATTGAGATTGCCAGACGTGACTGGACGCCACTCAACGACTGGAAAATTTTCCACGACTTCTTCCACAAAGGGCCGCACTGCCGCCTGCTGCGCGTTGATCTGAAAACGGGTGAAAGCACCACCATTCATGACGAGAAGATCTGGCTGGGACATCCGATTTATCGCCCGTTCGATGACAATACCGTGGCCTTCTGTCATGAAGGGCCGCACGACCTGGTCGACGCCCGCATGTGGCTGGTCAACGAAGATGGCAGCAACGTGCGGAAAGTGAAAACGCACGCGGAAGGTGAAAGCTGTACACATGAATTTTGGGTGCCGGACGGGTCCGCGCTGATCTACGTCTCTTATCTGAAAGGTCAGCAAGGGCGTACCATCTCCCGCTTCAACCCGGACACCGGCGTGAATGAAGCGGTAATGAACATGCCCGCCTGTTCGCATCTGATGAGCAACGTTGACGGCAGCATGCTGGTTGGCGACGGTTCCGGTACGCCTGTTGACGTGAAAGACACCGGCGGCTACACCATTGATAACGATCCTTATCTGTATGCCTTTGACGTGGCGAAGAAATCTTATTACCGCATCGCCCGTCATGACACCTCATGGGCTACGGTGGCGAACAGCCGCCAGGTAACCCACCCGCATCCGTCCTTCACGCCGGACGAAAAAGCGGTGCTGTACAGTTCCGATAAAGACGGCAAACCGGCCCTCTATATCGCGAAACTCCCCGAGCAACCTGAAATGTTGCATGCCTGAATGAGTTAGTGTTTCTGTAACTGGCCTTGCCCTCCGATTCGGAGGGCTTTTTTTTGGGTGATTGCGCGGCGCTTTTTGCCGGGTGGCGCTTCGCTTACCCGGCCTACGAAAAAATGGATTGGAAAGAATGCGTAGGCCGGGTAAGCGTTAGCGCCACCCGGCGGTTTTTAGCGAAGGAACTGAATTATCAGAAGGAGTACGCCACACCTAAACGGAAACGGGTCTGGCGTTCGTCCGTGTCTTTAACCCCCACGTTCCCCACCTCCACATACGGTGCCCAGTTTTTATCCCATTTGTAGGCCAGCTTGGCGTTATATTCGTTGGAATAATCTTTATTATTATTTCGGGCCACGCCTTCAGAACTTTTCGCGTAAACATAGTTCAGCTCGGTACGCCAGTCACCTAATACCCAACCGACCCACGCATCGCCACGGTTAACTTTATCATCGTCCTTATTTGAGCTTGACGGGTAGCGAGTATATTCGTAACGGTAACGCGCAGCCACGTAGAAGCCATTATCGAAGCTATATTGCACATGCAGATTCGGTTTATAAATGGTGCGACTGTCTGTGCTTTCAATCGTAAACGCAGGGGTCAGGGCGATATTGTCTGTCGCTTTCCAGCGCCAGCTAATCTGATCTTCGTGACCGTTCCCCACTACATCCGCGAATGGCTGATCTGCCTTGTCCCCGCCTGATTTCCACTTCGCCTCGACTGAAAAACCAAAGCCATTATCAAAGCGGTGCGAGACGGCAACACGGTCGGCATTCGAGCCGCTGTCAATATATTCGTGACGCAGATCGACGGTAACGGCGCTAGCCGCAAAAGAGGCACTAATAAGGGAAGCAAGGAGCAGAGATTTCTTAAACATGAAAAAACCCTCAATTAAAATAACGTTTCGTTTTTATGAAACTTGAGTTTATTTTTTATGCACCGTTATTTTAGTGACAAGGATCGAAATTATTTGTTTCATTTTTTTTGGCAAAGATCGACGTGAACCCCATCAACAAAAAAAGGGCATTAACCGTAAATTTCAGGGGGAAGATCACATTAAGCACTTCACAAAGCAAATAATTAACCGCGCAATAATTATTGCGGGCTTCAGAAAGAACGCAGAAGTGTTAAAAAAGGATTCTGCGGACACAAAAAAACCTCCCGTGGGAGGCTTTCTGTGCGCAGAGGGGAAAATTACCGTTCGATAGCCAGGGCCACCCCCTGCCCTCCGCCAATACAGAGCGTTGCGATCCCTTTTCGGGCGTTACGCTTTTTCATTTCGTGGACCAGCGACACCAGAATGCGGCAGCCGGAGGCGCCAATGGGATGACCCAGCGCAATTGCACCGCCGTTGACGTTGACCCGCAGCGGATCCCATTCCAGCATTTTCCCGACCGAGATCGCCTGTGCAGCAAAGGCTTCGTTGACCTCAATCAGATCCACATCGCTCAGCTCCCAGCCCGCCCGCTCCAGGCAGCGGCGCGTGGCATAGACCGGGGCGATCCCCATTAACGCAGGATCAACACCCACGCTGGCAAACGCTTTGATGCGCGCCAGCACCGGCAGCGCCAGCTCCTGGGCTTTGCTTTCACTCATCATCATCACCGCCGCCGCACCGTCGTTAATGGATGAGGCGTTGCCTGCCGTTACAGAACCGAGCGTTTCAAAGGCCGGATCGAGTTTTGCCAGCCCTTCTGCGCTGGCATCGGTGCGCGGCTGCTCGTCGGTATCGACGATGAGCGCTTCGCCGTTCTGGCGCTGGGTACTGACCGGGACAATTTCATCGCGAAAACGCCCGGAGTCGATCGCTGCACGCGCTTTTTGCTGTGAGCTGAGGGCATATGCATCCTGAAGCTCGCGGCTGATACCGTATTCCCGCGCCAGGTTTTCCGCCGTTACGCCCATATGGTAGTCGTTGAAGGCGTCCCACAGCCCGTCGTGAACCAGACTGTCAAGCAGCTGACTGTTCCCGAGCTGCGCGCCGGTCCGGCTGTCGGTCAGGACGTGCGGGGCGCGGCTCATATTCTCCTGCCCGCCGGCAATAACCACGTCCGCTTCACCGCACTGGATGGCCTGCGTCGCAAGATGGAGCGCTTTCAAACCTGAACCACAGACGTCGTTGATGGTAATTGCCGAAACGGTATTGGGCAGGCCGCCCTTCAGCGCTGCCTGGCGCGCAGGGTTTTGTCCCGCGCCAGCGGTCAGCACCTGGCCAAGGATCACCTCATCAATTTCATGTGCGGCAATCCCGCTGCGTTCCACCAGCGCTCTTACCACCACGCTGCCGAGATCAACCGCAGAGTGACGCGCAAGCGCTCCCTGAAAACAGCCGATAGCCGTACGTAACGCACCCACTATAACGACATCTTTCATCACGACCTCTGTGCAAAATGACATGACGATAGTAGAGGATTGTTATCAACAATTGACGCAAATGTTTAAAATTAGTGAGTTTAGTCACAGGATTATCGTGCGTCCTGCAAGTACTGGCGCAGCCAGCTTCCGGCGACGCCGGGCGGGGTTCGTTTGTTCCATACCAGATCGATGGCAATCGACCTCGGCCAGCCCGGCACGTTCAGCTGCACCAGCGATTTCGACGCGGCAAATTCGTCGACCAGCGCGCAGGGTAACGCGCACCAGCCAAAGCCCTGTACCGCCATACTCAGCAGTAACAGGTAATTCGGCGCAGACCAGACCGGCCCGCGCGCAAGGGGCGCTTCCCGTTCAAGATAGGTACTCAGCCGCAGCTCGCGCCAGCCATGCAGCTCGTCCGCCTGCGTCTCATGTTGCCCTGCCAGAGGATGTCCGGCAGAAACGTAAATAGCCATCCTTGTCTGCATAGGCAGACGGGTCGCGCCAATATCGGTCGGGTAGCTGTCGCGCGCTTCCGTCAGGCCAATTTGCGCCCGCTCCTTTTGCAGCAGATCGATCACGTCCTCCTCTTCACCAATCAGGCACTCAAATTCCGTGTGCGGAAAACGCTGGTCGAACTGGCTCATCATCTGTTCCAGCACGGCCGGGTTAAGCGTATCGGAGAGAACAAAGGTAAAACGCGCCTCCGTTTGCGCGGTTAAAGATACGGCCAGCTCATCCAGGCGCGCGCTGGCGGCGAGTATCGACTGGACATAGCCCAGCACCTGTTCACCCTGGGCGGTCAACACCGGGTGACGCGCCGAGCGATCGAACAGCTCAAAGCCAAGGTCAGCTTCAAGGTTGGCGATGGAGGTGCTGATGGTGGACTGGCTTTTACGCAGCCGCCGTGCCGCAGCAGAAAACGAACCTGCGGCGACAGTTTCAACAAACGCGGTCAGTGCTTCGGGAGAATAACGCATGATGTATCTACTTTATCGATGGATACCATCTTTTATATATCACCTTAAACGATAAGAATAGACCGCATCAACGCCCATACTGGCGTCAATATGAGGTAAATATGCAACATCAGGATGCACTCCAACGTAAATTGCCGGAGCGGATCTTCCATGCCGTCTGTTTTGAAGGCATTGCTACGGCGATCCTCGCCCCGACGGCCGCGTGGCTAATGCAGCGCTCGGTGGTTGAAATGGGGGGTCTCACCATAATTCTGGCGACCACGGCAATGCTCTGGAACATTATCTATAACTTTGGCTTCGACCGTTTCTGGCCCGTCCAGCGGGTGAAGCGCACGGCGAAAGTGCGCGCCCTGCATGCGCTGGGTTTTGAATGCGGTTTTATTGTGATTGGCGTAACCATCGTTGCCGCCGTGCTGGGCGTGACGCTGCTCCAGGCCTTTACGCTGGAAATTGGTTTCTTCCTGTTCTTCCTGCCGTACACCATGCTCTACAATTGGGCGTACGACACCCTGCGGGAGAAAATCATCAAGCGCCGCCAGCAACGCCGCGCCCTGGCAAGCGAATAACCTTCCGGCCGGAGACCTGCTCCGGCCCACCCCTGCGAAGCAACGGCGACCTCAACGCATAATTATGGTAAATTGCACTCCTTTTTGTTCGTTTTATAGTTGATACGTTGCTCTAATGTCGAAAATTTGGTCAAAAGAAGAGACTCTCTGGAGTTTCGCCCTCTACGGCACTGCCGTGGGCGCAGGAACCCTGTTCTTGCCCATTCAGCTCGGCTCTGCTGGCGCGATTGTCCTGCTGATCACCGCCCTTGTGGCGTATCCCTTAACCTACTGGCCGCATAAAGCGCTGGCGCAATTTATTCTGTCGTCGAAGACGAAAGGCAACGAAGGGATCACTGGTGCCGTTTCCCATTACTACGGCAAAAAGATCGGCAACCTCATTACCACGCTCTATTTTGTGGCTTTCTTTGTGGTGGTTCTGATTTACGCGGTGGCGATAACTAACTCACTCACTGAACAGCTGGCGAAACGGATGACGGTGGATACCGGCATGCGGATGCTGGTGAGTTTTGGCGTGGTGCTGATTCTGAATCTGATCTTCCTGATGGGGCGGCACATCACCATTAAGGTGATGGGTTTCCTTGTTTTTCCGCTGATCGCCTATTTCCTGTTTGTCTCGCTGTATCTGACGGGCAGCTGGCAGCCGTCGCTTCTGACGAGCCAGATGGCCTTCGACCAGCATACGTTGCACCAGGTGTGGATTTCGATCCCGGTGATGGTTTTCGCTTTTAGCCATACTCCGATCATCTCGACTTTCGCCGTGGACCGTCGCGAGAAATACGGTGAAGAGGCGATGGGTAAATGCAAAAAAATCATGAAAGTGGCGTATCTGATCATCTGCCTCAGCGTGCTGTTCTTTGTGTTCAGCTGCCTGCTTTCGATTCCACCGTCGTATATCGTGGCGGCAAAAGAGGAAGGGGTGACGATCCTGTCCGCGCTGTCGATGATGCCTTCGTCCCCGGCATGGCTGGGCATTTCCGGCATTATCGTGGCAATTATAGCGATGTCGAAATCGTTCCTCGGCACCTATTTTGGCGTGATTGAAGGGGCAACGGAAATTGTGAAATCGTCTCTGAATCAGGTGGGTGTGAAAAAAAGTCGCGCCTTTAACCGCGCGGTTTCGATTCTCGGCGTGTCGCTGATTACCTTTGCGGTCTGCTGCATCAACCCGAATGCGATCTCGATGATTTACGCCATCAGCGGTCCGCTTATCGCCATGATCCTGTTCATCATGCCGACGCTGTCGACGTACCTGATCCCGTCGTTAAAACCGTACCGCTCCATCGGTAACCTGCTGACGCTGATTGTGGGTGTGCTGTGTGTGTCGGTGATGTTTGTCGGTTGAGTGTGCTGCCCGGCGCAATGCCGGGCATCTGTTTTACGCCCGAATATCGTCATACTCCCGCGTATTATCAAACTCATGCTTCGCAAACGGACACAGCGGGATAATTTTACGGTTCTCCCCGCGCATCTTCTCTACCACCTTCGCCACCAGCTGCTTACCCACACCCTGCCCTTTCAGGCTTGGATCAACATCGGTGTGCTCAATGATGCTCAGATGCTCGCCGGTCGGGACAAAGACAATCTCCGCTACCTGATTGCCTTCGGCGTCGTTGACGTAAAACTTGTTATGGCCTTCAAGAATTTCCATGGTTCCTCACTTATTTTTGGCGGTACTTCAGCGCACCGCTCGGGCAGGTATCAATTACGCGCACAACCGTTTCTGCATCTACTTCATCCGGCGCGATCCATGGTTTACGCTTCAGGTCGAACAGCGCCGCGCTGCCGCGCACGCAGTTGCCCGAGTGTTTGCAGATCCCGGTGTTGAAGTAAACATCAATTTTCTCACCGGTGTAGGCCCGGTACCTCGCATCCAGTAGCTCCTGATCCATGATATTGCCTCTGTAATTATTGTGGTGACAAAAGAAGCATACCCTCAGCCGATCCGCCTGACCACGTCAAAAACGAGGTTTGGCCACCTTCTTTTCAACACGTTATTTCGCCAGGCACTTAAGATTATTCCGAATACAGAAGCACCCGTTGCGACGATATATTTTTGCGTTGTGTCAACTCTTGTAATAATTCACGCCACGTTCACATTAGGATTATTAGCTAAGCGAACTCCCAACATCCAGATTTATTTCTCCCTAACCAGTGGATTTACCATCCGTTTTTAAAGTTCGTAACGAAGCGGTATTTCCTGAACACCTGCAAAATTACCGCAAAACAACCCAGACATGAAATTTGACTCTTCTCACATAACGACTAATGTTAATTCCTGAACGACAACTGATACGAATTACTTATCGTATCTCCTGACATAAACGCAACATGAGGGTTGATATATGGCAGAGCAACATCGTGGTGGTTCCGGTAATTTCGCTGAAGACCGTGAAAAGGCATCAGAAGCTGGACGTAAAGGCGGCCAGCACAGCGGCGGTAATTTCAAAAACGATCCGCAACGCGCATCTGAAGCGGGTAAGAAAGGGGGCCAGAACAGTCACGGCGGAGGCCGTAAATCTGATAACTCCTGATCTTATTTAAAGCTCTTATAAATATACCGAGAGCATGCTGCGGGCCCGTCGGCTCGCAGTACCTTCCCTTTATTTCACTGGAGCGAAAATATGAATATGAAAACTGTTGAAGATGTATTTATTCACCTGTTATCCGACACCTACAGCGCTGAGAAGCAGCTGACCCGCGCTCTAAGCAAGTTAGCTCGCGCCGCATCCAGCGAGAAGTTGAGTGCCGCGTTCACGGCCCACCTCGAAGAGACTCAGGGACAAATCGAGCGTATCGATCAGATTATTGAGCAGGAATCCGGCCTCAAACTGAAGCGCATGAAATGCGTTGCGATGGAAGGCTTAATTGAAGAAGCCAACGAAGTTATTGAGAGCACTGAGAAAAATGAAGTGCGTGACGCTGCATTAATTGCCGCAGCACAAAAAGTCGAGCATTACGAGATTGCCAGCTACGGCACCCTGGCCACCCTGGCTGAACAATTAGGCTATAAAAAAGCCGTTAAACTTCTTGCCGAAACGCTGGAAGAAGAAAAAGAAACCGATCTCAAATTAACCGATCTGGCTGTCGGCAATATTAATCAAAAAGCCCAGAAAGGATAAATATTAATTTGATGAGCATCAGCAACAAAAATTAACCAGATAATAAATCACAGGAGTTAATTATGAATCATGTAGAACACTACCATGATTGGCTACGCGATGCCCATGCGATGGAAAAGCAAGCCGAATCCATGCTGGAATCTATGGCCAGCCGTATTGATAATTATCCCGACTTACGTGCACGAATTGAACAACACGTTAATGAGACTAAACACCAAATTACCGTGCTGGAAGAAATTCTCGACCGCAATGATATTTCCCGTTCGGTCATAAAAGATTCCATGAGCAAAATGGCGGCGCTCGGCCAGTCCATTGGCGGCATGTTCCCTTCCGACGAAATTGTTAAAGGCTCCATCAGCGGCTACGTTTTTGAGCAGTTTGAAATTGCCTGCTACACCTCTCTGCTGGCTGCGGCCAAACAAGCGGGCGATACCGCCTCCATTCCTGCCATTGAGTCCATTCTGGAAGAAGAGCGCCAGATGGCTGACTGGCTGCTCCAGCATATTCCACAGACGACGGAACAGTTCCTGCTGCGCTCCGATGCGGACGGTGTTGAAGCGAAAAAATAACGAAAGAGGGAGAAACTATGTTTCGACACGCAAAACAGCTGCAATACACGGTACGCGTAGCCGAACCGAATCCGGGCCTGGCCAATCTTCTGCTTGAGCAGTTTGGCGGGCCACAGGGCGAACTTGCCGCGGCATGTCGTTACTTTACGCAAGGATTGAGCGACGACGATCCCGGTCGTAAAGATATGCTGATGGATATCGCGACCGAGGAGTTAAGTCACCTGGAAATTATCGGCACCCTGGTGGGTATGCTGAATAAGGGTGCGAAAGGTGAATTGGCGGAAGGCGTTGAAAATGAAGCGGAATTGTACCGCTCCATGACCGAGAACGGCAACGACAGTCATATCACCTCCCTGCTCTACGGCGGCGGTACTCCACTGACCAACTCCGGGGGCGTACCATGGACGGCGGCGTATGTGGATACTATTGGCGAGCCCACCGCCGATCTGCGCTCTAACATTGCGGCCGAGGCGCGCGCCAAAATTATCTACGAACGGCTTATTAACGTAACGGACGATCCGGGTGTTAAAGATGCGCTGGCGTTTTTAATGACGCGTGAGGCAGCACACCAGCTCTCATTTGAGAAGGCGCTCCAGTCGATCCGTAACAATTTCCCACCGGGTAAATTGCCGCCAATCGAAGAGTACACTAATAAGTACTACAATATGTCTGAGGGGGGAGAAGTTCGCGGTAGCTGGAACAGCGATAAGCACTTCGACTACGTGGAATCTCCTCAGCCCGCGGTCGATGGCGGTGACGGCGGCGCAAGCGTAACGCTCACGACAGAGCAGGAAACGCTGGTCAAAGCGATGTGCGCACGTACGAAATCCGACCCTAACGCCGATCCGCTTACCGGTGCCGAGCTTGGCGCAGGTAAGAAAAAACCGTAACCGGTTTTGCCAGGCAGCCTGAGGCTGTCTGGCAATGCCTTGTGCGCTATCAGTTCCAGAGGTACGGAGCATGTTCGAGCTTGATGCGTTTCATCTGGCCAGGATACAGTTCGCCTTTACCGTCTCTTTTCATATTCTCTTCCCGGCGATCACCATCGGGCTTGCGAGCTATCTGGTGGTTCTCGAAGGCATGTGGCTTCGCACAAAAAATGATGTCTGGCGCTCGCTATACCATTTCTGGCTAAAAATTTTCGCCGTCAACTTTGGTATGGGCGTGGTTTCCGGGCTGGTGATGGCTTACCAGTTTGGGACTAACTGGAGCGGCTTTTCCCAGTTCGCGGGCAGCATAACCGGCCCTTTGCTCACCTATGAAGTCTTAACCGCCTTCTTCCTGGAAGCCGGTTTCTTAGGCGTGATGCTGTTCGGCTGGAACAAGGTTGGCCCCGGCCTGCACTTCTTTGCCACCTGCATGGTGGCGCTGGGCACGCTGATGTCCACCTTCTGGATCCTCGCCTCTAACAGCTGGATGCACACCCCGCAGGGCTTCAGTATTCAGAACGGTCAGGTCATTCCCGAAGACTGGCTGGCCATTATCTTTAACCCCTCATTCCCTTACCGACTGATCCATATGTCCATCGCCGCCTTCCTGTGCAGCGCCTTGTTTGTGGGCGCGTCCGGGGCATGGCATCTGCTGCGCGGTAACGATACGCCCGCGATCCGCAAGATGTTCTCCATGGCCATGTGGATGGCGCTGCTGGTCGCGCCCATTCAGGCCGTGGTTGGTGATATGCACGGGCTGAATACGCTTGAGCACCAGCCTGCCAAAATCGCCGCGATTGAAGGCCACTGGGAAAACCCGCCCGGCGAGGCCACCCCGCTGCTGTTGTTTGGCGTACCGGATATGGAAGAGGAACGCACCAAATACGGGCTTGAAATTCCCGCGCTCGGCAGCCTGATCCTGACGCACAGCCTGGATAAACAGGTCCCGGCGCTGAAGGATTTCCCGAAAGAGGACCGCCCTAACTCGCTCATCGTCTTCTGGTCCTTCCGCATTATGGTCGGCATGGGGCTGCTGATGATTACCCTTGGCGTACTGAGCGTCTGGCTGCGCTATCGCCGTCGACTCTATCACTCACGGCTATTCCACTGGTTTGCCCTCTGTATGGGGCCTGCCGGACTACTCGCGCTGCTCGCCGGGTGGGTCACCACCGAAGTGGGCCGCCAGCCGTGGGTCGTTTACGGCTATCTGCGCACGATAGATGCGGTGTCTCTGCACAGCACGTTGCAGATGAGCATAAGCCTGCTGGCCTTTATCGTGGTCTACTGTTCGGTATTTGGCGTGGGATATGTGTATCTCGCCCGGTTGATTAAAAAAGGTCCGCAGCCTGTGGGCACGCTAACGTCTAATACATCGGGTACCCCTGCCCGTCCGCTGTCCGCCGCCGAGTCTGTTCCGGAAGAGGAGAAGATCTGATGGGCGTCGATATCCCGGTCATCTGGTTTGCCATTATTGTCTTCGCCACGCTGATGTACATCATCATGGACGGTTTCGATCTCGGTATCGGCATGCTGTTCAGCTTTGTGGGTGATGCCAAAGAGCGCGACGTGATGGTGAACAGCGTCGCCCCGGTCTGGGACGGAAATGAAACCTGGCTGGTTCTCGGCGGCGCAGGGTTGTTCGGCGCGTTTCCGCTGGCCTACGCGGTAATAATCGATGCCCTGACCATCCCGCTGACGGCCATGCTGATCGGGCTTATTTTCCGCGGCGTGGCATTTGAGTTTCGCTTTAAGGCGACCCCTTCCCACCGCAAATTCTGGGACTATTCTTTTGCTGGCGGTTCCCTGCTCGCAACCTTCAGCCAGGGGATCGTGGTTGGCGCGATGATCAACGGCTTTGACGTGGAAGGGCGTCGCTTTGTGGGCTCCTCGCTGGACTGGTTCACCCCGTTTAACCTGTTCTGCGGGCTGGGCTTAATTGTCGCCTATACCCTGCTGGCCACCACGTGGCTGATCATGAAAAGCGAAGGCGCGCTGCAAAACCGGATGCGCGAGCTGACCCGCCACGTTCTGCTGGCGCTGATTGCCGTCATTGCGGTGGTAAGTATCTGGACTCCGCTCGGCTGGCAGTTTGTCGCCGAGCGCTGGTTTACTCTGCCTAACTTCTTCTGGTTCCTGCCGGTTCCGGTTCTGGTGGCGGTATTCAGCCTGTGGATCTGGCGGCTGACGCGTAATCCCGACAGCCATGCCCGTCCGTTCCTGTTAACGCTGGGCCTGATCTTCCTCGGCTTTAGCGGCCTGGGCATCAGCCTGTGGCCACACATAATTCCGCCGCACATCACCTTGTGGGAAGCCGCCGCGCCGCCTGCCAGCCAGCTGTTTATGCTGATCGGCACGCTGTTAATCATCCCGGTGATCCTGGTTTATACCGCCTGGAGCTATTACGTCTTCCGGGGCAAAGTGTCTGATACCGAAGGTTATCACTAAGGATTACTATGGCAGGCTGGCATACACGCGCCATTATTTACCAGATAGATACTGCCCTGTTTTACGATCTGAACGGCGATGGCTGTGGCGACATCGCCGGGATCGCCGCGAAGCTACGCTACATCCGCCGGATGGGCGCGACGGTTATCTGGATCACTCCGTTTTACCTCACGCCTTTTCTCGATGAAGGCTATGACGTGAGCGACCATTTGCAGGTCGATCCCCGCTTCGGCAAGCTCAACGATATCATCGCCTTTATTGAACAGGCGCGGGAGCTGGGGATGCAGGTCATTATTGAGCTGCTGATCCAGCATACCTCGGATGCGCATCCCTGGTTTCAACAGGCCCGCCGCGACCCTCAGTCACCCTATCGTGACTATTACCTGTGGTCCGACACGGACGACGACGATACGCCGCCGATGTTCCCCGGCGTGGAGAAGAGTATCTGGACATGGGACGACGAGGCGGGGCAATACTATCGGCATATGTTTTATCACCACGAGCCGGATCTCAATCTGGCCTCCCCTGCGGTGCTGAAGGAGGTTGAGAACATCATCATCTTCTGGCTAAAGCTCGGGGTGTCGGGCTTTCGCCTGGATGCGGCGTCGCACCTGACAAAACAGGCCGGACGTGGGGATGAAAAACGCGGCCTGTGGATCCTGGAGCATCTGCGCCGTCTTATCGAGCAGCGTAACCCGGATGCGATCCTGCTCGGCGAAGTCGACGTGGAGGTCGAGGCCTACAAAGATTATTTTGGTCAGAACGACCGGCTCAACCTGGTGCTGAATTTCTGGCTCAATAAGTACTTCTACGTCAGCCTTGCGGAGAAAAGCGCACGACCGCTGCGCAACGCGGTGAAGAAGATGATTGTGCCGCCTGACTCCTGCTGCTTCGCCAACTGGCTGCGCAATCATGATGAGCTGGATCTGGAAGGGATAGGAAAAAAAGCGAAGCAGACCGTCATTGATGCCTTTGCCCCTGACGAAGAAATGAGTGTGTATCAGCGAGGTATCCGCCGCCGTCTGGCGCCGATGCTTAATGGCGATCGTAAGCGGCTGGCCTTTTGCCATGCGGTCTTGTTTTCGCTGCCGGGCGTACCGGTCATGCGCTACGGGGATGAGATTGGCATGGGAGATGATTTGGAACTGGAGGAGCGTTACGCCGTACGCACCCCGATGCAGTGGGCCGGATCGCAAGGCGGCGGTTTCTCAGACGCCGACCCGGAAACTTTTATCGCCCCGATGATTGACCGCGGCCCGTACCGCTATCAAAAAATCAACGTGGCGGATTCGCTGTTGCACCGCAACTCACTCCTGCACTGCATTATCGATATCGCCAATACGCGCTCGGAGTTCCCTGAGATCGGCGTCGCGCCGTTTCGTCTTATTAATATCGACAGCGATGCGGTGCTGGGGATCTATTACGAAACCGACACGCGCAGCATTCTGACCTTCGTTAACTTCAGCGATAAGCCCGTTAATTTTACTGCCAGAGGGATCCGGCATGCGACCTGGACCGCCTGCCTGGCGGACAAACGCTACAACGACGCGCTGGTGTGCGGCAAAACCGTCGCGCTTAACCTCAGCGGCTATGGCTACCGCTGGTTCTGGACCGATCGTACCGCACTGCGCTGATTATCGTCTCCGCGAGAGCAGAAGACGCGCCACGATCGCACCCGTGACGGCGAGGGAGCCGAGCAGCACTTTCCCCGGCATGCCGGAGGTAACGCTGGTGGCGCGCTCTTTTGCTTCGTCGGTGAAGTGCCCGTGGATTTTATGCAGATCGTTAACCGGCTGATCCAGATAGTCCTGACGGTCATCCGCATTTAGCGTATCGGTCATCTGCCCTTCCCAGGCCTTTTTAACCATCAGCCGATCCAGAAAGCCGGGAAAAAGAAATTGCCCGACAATCGACTGGACGGTGCTGCTGCCCACCCACAGCTCCCGCATCGGTTTTTGCGCTACCTTGAAAATCGCGCTGGCAGCCACTTCCGGCTGAAACACGGGAGGAACCGGACGCATCGCCCAGGAAAATTTATTCCTCGCCCACTCGAACTGCGGCGTATTGAGGCCCGGCATCTGTACCATTGCGATCTGCACCCGGCTGTTTTCATGCATCAGCTCGGTGCGCACGGCGTCGGTAAACCCGCGGATCGCGGCCTTCGCCCCGCAGTAGGCTGACTGCAAGGGAATGGAGCGGTAGGCCAGCGCGGAGCCAACCTGAATAATCGTTCCGCGATCGCGTGGGGTCATTAACTCCAGCGCGGCGCGGGTACCGTTAACATAGCCCAGATAGGTCACCTCGGTGACGCGGCGAAACTCCTCAGGCGACATGGTGCGAAACGGCGCCAGCATCCCGCCCATGGCGTTATTCACCCACACATCGATGGCTCCAAGCCGGTATTCAATCTCGTTAGCAGCATCGGTCACCGCCTTGCTGTCCGCCACGTCGGCCTGAACGGCACAGGCATTGATCCCGAAACGGCGCAACTCCTCTTCTGTGGAGCGCAGGCTCTGCTCATCGCGGGCAATGATGCCCACATCGTAGCCCGCTTTGGCAAAGTGCAGCGCCGTGGCCTTCCCCACGCCCGCCGTACCGCCGGTAATAACGATGACAGCCATAGCCTTTCCCCTTGTTTCAGACGTTATCCCAGCCGGAGAGTATTTCGATCAGTTCAGACAGGGAATAACGCACCGCTTTATCCACCACATCCTGACATTCACCGGAAAACAGCACGGTGCGGGTTTCCGTCTGTCCGCGAATATTCCAGCCGAAGCAGACCGTACCGGCTGCGGTGCCATCGTCTCCGCCTTCCGGTCCCGCATAGCCGCTGATGGCAAGGCCAATATCCGCCTCGGCAATTTCGCGAATTTTAGCGGCCATCTCGGTCACCGTTTGTTCACTGACGGCGGTGAAGCGCTCAATGGTTTCGTGCCGCACGCCGAGGATCCTCTCCTTCGCCGCATCGCTGAACACCACCATGCCAACGTCATAAAATTCCGCCGTGTTCTCTTCGGCACAAAGCGCAACCGCGAGATTGCCGCCGGTACAGGACTCTGCGGTAGTTAACCGCAAACCTCTGTCCGTAAGCTGAGTGGCGAGCTTTTTCGTCAGCTCGCTGATGGTGCTGTTACTGTCGTGAATAAGATTGCTCATCGCGTTGCCCTTAATTTTCGTCAGGAATAATAGAAATATGACCATTACGCTCAAGAATAGCGTATTTTATCTCCTTCAATTCTGTAATACCGTGATTCTGGCGGGCTGATACCAATATATCATCACAGGATACATCGACCTTTTTCAGTTTATCGGCAAGGGGGACACCGTTCTCCACCAATATCACCGGCGTGCCATCAAGAATATTCTCAACAGTGGAAAAATATTTTTTCAGGAGGCCAAATATAATATCCACCACCACCAGCGTTGTTATTGTAATCATCGCACCGGTGATGGAAAAATCTTCGCCAAGTAGCGCCTGCTGTGTCGCTTCACTGATAATTAAGAGCAAAATAAGGTCAAAACTGGTCATTTGTAGCAGGGCGCGCCGCCCGGCAACTTTAAACACAATGACCAGAAACAGGTAAATTGCCAGGGCACGAAAAACCATGTCCATATTCGACTCCTAGGGGTAAATAAACTGCCAGAAACGGATATCTGGCTCGTTGTTTACGCGGATGCTGTTTGTCCACTTCCCTGCTTTTGACGGCGTGATGAATAATATAGCGGTAAATTTATCGGTCTGTTGTAAACGATCGTAGACGAGAAACAGGGTATTCCCCCGGCTGTACATGCTGTCCGGTTGTGGCCAGACGCTGCCGGGCTCATACGCGTCGCTGCTTTCGCTGGTCAGGCTGAGGGTATATTTCCCCTCAGACGTCACCGGAAACGTCAGCGCCATCCGCGATTCGGTCTGGCGGCGACCGAAGCGCTCATAGCTCAGGGCCAGGGTTTTTGCATCGTTTGTTTTCTCCACGTCACTGACCACACCGCTTGAAAACAGCCCGGCAATTGCCGCCACGATAATAGCTAACAGCACAATAAAACCCACCTGACGAAATGCGTACTCAAACGTCAGTAAACGATAACTCTCTTTTATCCCAGGCACTTTTTCATTTTTTGGTTCCATGGCAGTCGTCACCGTTTCGCTTAATTGCCGAAATTTTTGATTTCTCGGTGAAAATGCTTTTAAGACTTATCACATTTGCCACATAAAGAAATAGCAACAATACTTAATAAGTCAAGACATCCAAAATGAAGGATATCAGATGAAATTATCAGTGATTTCAGCTTTGTTAATATTAATTATCCCTACTGCCTGGGCAGATAATAACGGCGGGTTACAAAAGGGTGACGCGCCGCCACCGCCGCATGCGCTGGACAGCGGTTATCGTGGTACCGATGATGCGCGCATTATGACCATTACTCAGGCGAAAGAGATGCATGATGGCGCCTCTATTTCACTGCGCGGCAATCTTATTGATGGCAATGGAGATAAATACTTATTCCAGGATAAAACCGGGAAAATCGACGTTATTATCCCGAAAGCCGTATTTGACGACAGAACCGTGGAACCTGACAACATGATCAGTATTAGCGGCTCGCTCGATAAAAAATCATCCCCACCCGTAGTCCGGGTCAGCCACTTGCAAAAATAATTCAGCGAAGCGTTAACGCTGTAACTATCCATCAAATCTCACCCCTAACAAGGAGTTAGCTATGAGTGATAATGAACAACGTACGAACGCTTACCCAACGCCACCTTTCCCGGAGCAACCCCAGACGCCGCCGGGCCTGTCCTCAGAAATGGAACCCGTACCCGACCACGGCGAGAAGAGCTACAAAGGGCATGGACGTCTTGCCGGTAAGAAGGCGCTAATTACCGGGGGCGATTCCGGCATCGGACGCGCGGTAGCCATTGCCTATGCCCGCGAAGGGGCAGATGTCGCCATTAACTATTTGCCGGAAGAGGAAGAAGACGCAGCGGAAGTCATCGCCCTGATTAAAGCGGAAGGACGGAACGCCGTCGCGCTTCCGGGCGATGTGCGCGACGAAACTTTTTGTCAGAACCTGGTGGAGCAGGCCGTCTCAAAACTGGGCGGGCTGGATATCCTGGTGAATAACGCAGGCCGCCAGCAGTATCGTGAGTCGCTGGAAGAACTGACTACGGAAGATTTTGACGCGACCTTTAAGACCAACGTCTATGCGCCTTTCTGGATCACAAAGGCGGCGTTGCGCCACATGAAAGCCCCTGCATCCATTATTAACACCTCCTCCGTTCAGGCGGTTAAACCGAGCGCCGTACTGCTTGACTATGCGCAGACCAAAGCCTGTCTCGCGGTGTTTACCAAAGCGCTGGCGAAACAGCTGGGTCCGAAAGGGATCCGCGTGAACGCGGTAGCGCCCGGACCTTACTGGACCGTGCTCCAGCCCAGCGGTGGGCAGCCACAGGAAAAAGTGAAACATTTTGGCGAGAGTACCCCTCTGGGACGCCCGGGACAGCCCGTGGAGATCGCACCGCTGTATGTCACTCTGGCCTCGGATGAGTGTTCATACACCTCCGGGCAGGTCTGGTGTTCAGACGGCGGCGACGGCGTCATTTGACGAAAAAGGCTGCGAAAGCAGCCTTTTTTACTTTTAAGGGGTGACGACAGGAAACCAGAAGCCGAAGCTCTCCATGCAGCGCAGCATTTCGTTCACCTTCGCGGCGTTGCCGACGATCGTCACCTCTCCTGCCTGTTGCGCCTTTTTCAGCGTGGTTTCCTTAAGGATGGTTTTGTTCAGCGTTTCGCGGCTGAGCGTAATGGTTGCATCCGGATCTTCTGCCTGAGCGTTGGCGCTATGGTTCAGCACGCCATTTTCCAGCTCCAGCTTATACCTGCCGCCCTCGCGGCCTAAATCAACGTTAAAAATGCCTCTGGCATTCGCCGCTCTGACGCCGTTAAGGTGAACGCCGAGGTAGTCAAAAATCATCTCAGTTGACATGGCACGGACCGCATCCGAGCTGGCGGTTTTGGGCGTCGGCTTTATCTTCACGCCGTTACGCAACTCTTGCGCACCGGTGAGGTAGGCGTTACGCCACGGCCCTGACTCCGCATGGTATCCCAGCTGTTCAAACGCGTCCGCTTCCAGTTCGCGCGCTGCCTTATTATTCGGATCGGCATAAACGACTTTACTGACCACCTGAGCCACCCAGCGATAATTCCCCCGGGCATAATCGACACGAGCTTTTTCAAGGATCGCGCGGGCTCCGCCCATGTAATCGACATACTTTTTCGCCGCCTCGACCGGAGGCAGTTCATCGAGCGTCGCCGGATTGCCGTCGAACCAGCCAAGATAGTAGACATAGGTGGCTTTGACGTTGTTGCTTACCGAGCCGTAATAGCCACGGCCTGCCCAGGATTTAGCCAGTCCGTAAGGCAGGGCGAAATTTGCGGCTATTTCATCCCTCGTCAGCCCCTTATTCGCCAGTCTGAGCGTCTGGTCGTTGATATAGCGGTAGATATCACGCTGGCTTTTCATCAGCTTCACCACTTTCTTATTACCCCATGTGGGCCAGTGGTGCTGCGCGATAATAATTTCCGCTTTATCCCCCCAACGATCGAGAGCGTTATTGATGTATTTTGACCATGCCAGCGGATCGTGTATCTTCGACCCGCGCAGCGAATAAGTATTGTGCAGGGTGTGAGTGACGTTCTCTGCTGCTTCAATCAGTTTTTTCTCTTCCACATACCAGAGCATTTCAGACGGCGCTTCCGACCCCGGCGCCAGCATAAAATCATAGGTGAGACCGTCGATGATCTCTTTCTGCCCGTCTTTGGTAATGGCGTGAGTGGGCGCGATAAGCGTGACCGTCCCCGCTGAGGTGGTCGTCCCCAGACCCGCCCCTATCTGACCTTTTACATTGGCCTTTAACAGGTTTCCGTAGATATAACTGGCACGGCGGCTCATGGCATTTCCGGCCATGATATTTTCCGATACCGCCTCTTCCATAAAACCTGCTGGAGCATAGACTTTCACTTTGCCGGTCATCACTCCCGCTTCATCGACCACGCCACGCACGCCGCCATAATGATCGACATGACTATGGGTATAAATAACGGCAACAACCGGGCGTTTGCCACGATGTTGAACGTAAAGATCCATGCCCGCTTTGGCCGTTTCCGCAGACACCAGCGGATCGATAACCGTGATCCCCTCTTTGCCCTCTATAATCGTCATATTCGACAGATCGAGGTTGCGGATCTGGTAGACGCCTTCCGTGACCTCAAACAGACCGCCAATATTATTCAGCTGCGCCTGACGCCACAGGCTCGGGTTGACGGTATCCGGCGCTTTTTGCCCTTCTTTGATAAAAGCGTATTTCTGGGGGTTCCAGATAACGGCGCCTTTTTCGTCTTTAATCACCGCGGCTGGCAGCGGGGCAATAAAGCCTTTGTGCGCATTTCGGAAATCGGTCTTATCAAAGAAGGGCAGTTGACCATAAAGTGCATCATTCATCTCTTTCGTATGGGCAGTGGCTCCCTTCCCTTCCTTTTGTGCCAGGACAGGCAATGAGGTCAACGAGACTAATAGCAGACCAGCAACGGCCATCGCACTAACGAGAGTTTTAAATTTCATACTTCCTCGAGGAGTTATATTTACGCTGGCGGTACATGGGGGGAAAGGAGTCTATCACCAGGCTTATCTTTAACCTATGAAATTAACGTTTATAAATAAATAAGTTAATTCTTTCGTCGCTGCGGCCTTCAGGGATAATGCTGAGTCCAGTTATTTCCCCGGAGTGATTCGATGAAGAGCCTGCCGTTCTTTTTCGCTGTATTAACCCTCAGCACATTAACAGCCTGTAGTTCTCCCCAACCAGACAATGTTGAAAAAATTAATCATCTGCAAATTCCACTGGTGTTGCCGGCGGAAAAACCGCCGCAGGCACAGATATCGCATATCGCGTCTCTTTATCAGGAAAATAAACAGCAGATCGAGACCCTAACGCGCAGCGTAAAATCACAGTATCTACAGGACACCACCGCAAAAGAAATTTTTGTTGCGGACAGTGCCGTTCAACGCGTCTATGCCTCGCTGACCAAGCTGGAACAGCTAGATATGGTTAACCAGCAATACCTGAAAGATAATAATGTCACGGGCCTGCAAAATATTCATATCGTTCTTGAACCATTATTCACCAGCTGAAAACAAAAAACCCGGCAACTTAAGCAGCCGGGTTTTTATTAATGGGCATATCACGGGCATCAGTCGTACTGACCAAAGCGATAGCTAAGCCCTGCGGTGACGGAACTCAGATCGCTGCTCACGCCGATCTGGTTAACATTGCCCACGTTGCTTACCCACTGATACTCCAGGCGGCCCGCCCAGTTTTTATTGAAGGCGTATTCAGTACCCACGGCTGCAAGCGGGCGTACACCGGTTTCAAAACGATTGTGACCACTTACATCGGATTCAGCGCGATAGCCCATTGCGCCGGCACGGCCGTAAATATCCCAGTCATTGGTCAGGGCATAACTGGCCTTCAGAGACAGTTGCAGGCCCTGCGTCTTCATTTGCGCCCCTGCGCCATGCTGGCCTTTAATCTGCATGTTGCCTAAATAATCATAACCACCTTCTACCGCAAGCCATGGGGTAATCTGATAACCCGTATAAACACCCCCGCCGACATTATCATGGTCAAAATCGAAGTGATCGGAATGCGTGTTCTCAAACGCTTTTGAACCCATATTGGTATCAAAATAGTGAGACCAGCCGAATTTCGCCCCGCTATACCAGGTGCCCGCATCCGCGGCGGCGAAGGCGGAAGTGGCGGTAAATACATTAGCCACAATCAATGCGATAACTGTCTTTTTCATAAAAATATCGTTTACTTGATAAAGTTAAATCTGAGAAAGCAAACGATATAGAAAATTAACGGCAGCGTTAATTCCATTTCTGTTTAATTTTAAACTTCCGCTAGAATGATTCGGGTAAATGTCTGACTTCAAGCAGGTATCCGCCGCGCTTAAAGGAGATATATTCTCCCTGCTTAAGGGCGGATAATACATTGAGTATACTGCTGCGAGAGAGCAGTGTACGATCCTGAATATATTCCAGAATCGTGGTACGCAGACGCGTCTCTTCCGGAAGCAAAATCATTTCCTGAAGGTGATTACGAATAACGGAATAGGTACGCTGCTGGAGTACCTGTGCATCACGAAATATTAAATAGGCCGTATGGTATGAAAGCAGCGCGGCGACATCCTCCCAGACGCCCTCGGCGCGAAACAACTCAGCCGCCTTGTCCGCATCGAGACGTAAAATAGTCGACTCCCTTTCCGCACGGAGAAGATGCCCGTGCGTGGGCTGGATCATCTCTGCAATACCAAACAAATGCGGCTCGTAAACGGTCACTACCACCAGTCCATCCGAAGCCCGCAGCAGGGATAACTCCCCTTCCAGAAAGAGGTACATCTGCTGTTTCCCCTTCCGTAACCAGGTGAGTCGCTTACGCGGAACAACGTGCACTTTCTCCGCTATCGGCTCAAGGATGGCGGTCAGTCGTTCGATGGATTTTTCGGGTCGAACAGGCGGTAAAATATGCATGGTACAACCTTCTGACATTCAATATCTGCCATTATAGACCATATATTTTAAGCGGTTAGCCGATCAAAACTGATAGCTGTAGTTGACGCTGGCAAACCAAAGATAAGGATGGTCGTAACTTCCGGCAAACTCCACCGGCGATTTCACATGCGACGACTGCATATGAAGATACGACACGGCAATACCAATATTGCTGGCCGGGGTGATCTGATACTGGGCTCCCGTACCAAATCGCCACTCATCGCCGGTAGGTAAGGTTAAGGCCACATCGCTCTGGCTTTCATACGGCGAGCTGTCGAACGCCACACCGGCATTCAGTCGCCACTGAGGCGTTGGACGATACTGCACGCCCACCGCACCGTGCCACGTGTCCTTCAGGCGGCTGACGTTGTTCAGCTGCTGGTCCCCGACGACGATTTGCGGCGCGCCGAACTGGCTCCAGTCCTGCCAGCCGAGATCGCCCATAACCGACCACCGCGGGTTAATATCATGCACCAGACTGAGCATGATTTGCTGCGGCGCGCTGATCTGTGCCGACACCGGCAGGTCGTAGGTGCCGTTCTGTAGACGCGCGTTGCCGTCAATATTGAAGCTGTAGTCCGTTTCGCTGTTCCAGGTAATACCGGCTCGGGTCTGGTCAGTTAGCTGCATCAGCAGCCCAAGCCGATAGCTCATGGCCAGGTCTTCATCGCGTCGCTGGTAGTCATCATCGTTAACGCTGCGAGTCAGCGAGAAGTAACCGTAGTTAACGTTGGCGGACGCGCCGCCAATCGAAAGACGGTCGTTAAGCTTATAGGCCAGCGAGGGGCTGAGCGTCATGGCTACAATGGTACTCTTTTTAATCAGCCTGTCGCCCGCCCAGCTGCCGTAGTCGATCCCCAGGCCGTAATTACCGTAAAGCCCGATCCCGGCATAAAGATCATCGTTTATCTTCTGGCTATAAAAGGCGCTGGCATTCGGGATGGTTTTCATCACATCGCCGGGGCTTTGATGGGCATCGTTATCCAGCTGGTTGTCGATGGAGCCATCCATAACCTGTAACCCACCGGTGACCATATGATCCGGTAAGCGCGTCATGCCAGCCGGGTTGGTCATGATTGTCGAGGCGTCCTTCGCACGAGCCGCCTGCCCTGCTCCGGCAAGCGCGGTATCTTCGGTGCCGGCTTCATAAAAATAGAGGGCGCTGGCATGGGCACTGGAGACAGCTAATACGCCAGCGCACAGGAGGAGTCGTGTTTTCATCTGTGGTCCGGGAAATAAAAAATTTGCCGACAGATATAACAGGGGCGATTGATTACGTAAAAAGAAAGAGGGTTTAATTTTAAATTATGCGCGGTTCAGCCCCTCTTAATATCTCTGACAATTCAGCGACGTCCGGAATACGACGCCGCTACGTCCTGCACCTGTAATACGCTCAGGTACAGGACGATAAAATCCAGCAACTTTTATACATGTTTATTAGGACTTACTTATAATGCTCCAGATTGGTTTCCGGGCCCGTTCTGGCAATTTCCTGAGCTTTGCCGAAACTTTCAATCAGGCACTTATATTCCGGACAGACATGCTCTGCCAGGATCTCAGCAAAGCGAGAACCTTCCTCGCGGTTCCAGGTTCTCATTAATTCAGCGACAATGGCAAACGTATCGGTAGGGATCGCCCCCGCCTGAGCCACGCGCGCGATGGTGGTATCGGTCGCGATTTTGGACCAGTTCCCCGAGGCATCCACAACACAGTAAACCTTATACCCCTCCTGGACAGCGCTAACCGCAGGGAACGCCATGCAGACGCTGGTGAGCGTGCCGGCAATAATCAGGGTCTTTCTGCCCGTCTTTTCCACTTCCTTCACAAACGCCGGATTATCCCAGGTATTAATCTGCCCGGTGCGTGGAACATACACGGCATGGGGTGCATATTTGTGAATTTCCGGGATGAGCGGGCCATTGGGACCGTCAGGAACAGAGGCCGTGGTGATCACCGGGATATTTAAAAGCGTGGCAACTTTGGCTATCGCTGTCACATAATTACGAAGGTCTGGTACAGGCACATCACGTACCGTGTTGAATAAGCCACTCTGATGGTCGATGAGTAAAATTACAGCGTCATCAGTATCAATCATACCGTTTGTAGCAGCCATATTTCTTTCCTCATGATTTCTTTTACATTGCCGTCAACTCTCCCGGCTCCGCGATTTTACATGCACATGGTCAGGGTATAATGCATTGATAAATCATAATGAATAGTAGTTCGATCCGGTCTGAATACCGCATCATTTCAGGACAATTTCTGGCACGGTACGCTGAGCCATCGACGCTGACGGAAAGCCCTCGTGAGGAGAAAAAATCTTTACAATGCCGTTATGCGGCCATTCGTATTCGTTCGGCTGAAGGCAAGCGTTACTCACTACTGGAATCGCCCTTATCCTCCCGCATGGATTCGATAAACTCCCGTTGCTCCTCTGTGAGTTCAAGCTCATCCAGCAAGCGATCTAACTCTTCTTCAGGTGATTCCTTTTGGTTCTTTCTCTTCCCGGTAGCCATACTCACCCTTGAGTTATTAGGATTAATCTCAGGGTATCCAGGGTACAGGAAATGTGCAACTTAGCGTGTTATGCCATGGGTGATTCCTTGTTTAGCAAAAGAAGGCTTTTTACTACGAAAAGAGAGCTTTGTGCCTGTTGCAATAAAGCGAGGCAAATTGCAACGTAAGCAAAGCGGTGTGAATCGCCACGGATAATTTAGACACTTCCGAGCCGTTGATAATACTGGTTTTCATATTCTGTCGGTGACATCTGATCGCTAG
>NZ_JBMKIC010000032.1:0-55287 GCF_049238665.1 Enterobacter cloacae complex sp. IR5450 | reverse complement strand
TAGCGATCAGATGTCACCGACAGAATATGAAAACCAGTATTATCAACGGCTCGGAAGTGTCTAAATTATCCGTGGCGATTCAGACTGTATACGAAAGCCAGTGACAGGACAGAATAAACATAGGCTGAAACGGTGGCACGGTTAATTGCCATCTCAACGCGAGTCATACCTTGTGAGGCCTGCCACAAGCCATACCCTGTGGCGAGCACAAACCCTAAGGCCGTTGCGAAGAAGAAAAATTTCCTGAAGGTGTCCTTATCGATATAAAACTTAAAGCGGTCAATATAGAAAATCAGGACACTCGCTAAAATTAATTTTTTGCTGGCACCGAGATAGTCGCTGTAAAGGTTGAGTCCCTCGTTATGATACTCATAGAGTAAATACCAGCCGAGGTTAAGTAATCCAATCAGCAGAATGGGCAGCGCTATAGTAAAAGGTCGCAGAGTGATTTTTTTATATTCGAAAGCCAGGCCAATAATACTGACGTAAATAGCAATATAGAAAAACTCTCTTTGCTTCCCTGAACTGACTAAAGCCAGTATCAAAGAGATGAGGCTCAAAGCGATCGTCAGTTGATAGAGCCGTGGTTTTATTTTTTCCATAATGCCTCAATAACCCTTTTTTTATAGCTAAAACGAACATCGGTGGAGAGGAAAAAAGACAATGTATACATGGCCTTTACGCGTTGTTTCACGAGCTGCAATTGTTGGTCTGTAAGACAGGACCGATGGTTGCTGTAAATATCAAACCAGTGGCAATTGACGAGATGCTTGTAGCTTGACGGAAATGTTCTTTCCATCTGTAACGTGCATTCGACAAGCGTTGAAATTTTGCTGGCGTCCAGAGTGCTCGACAAACTGTCGCGACGCTTGATGTAATAATAATGCCCCTGGCGTTGATAGACTATTTTGTTCGATTGCATCAGCATTCCAGGGAAGACAGCGAAATCCTCATAACATAACATCGGAGGAATAGGGTTACTCTCGTACAGGCTACGATGAATAAACTGGCCAATGAGATGTGCCTGAAAGTCTTTATGGCGTAAGAAACGAGCGACTGCTTCATTTCGTGGCAATGGCACAGGATTAAATCCCTGCCAGTCTGAAGTCATTTTCCGGGGATCGCGAATCTCAAGCAAACGTGTCAGTAACATGTCCGGACGTTGCGCTTTTAGAAAGGTCATTGCGTCCCCGAGGCTGCCCGGCTTTAAGCAATCGTCACTGTCGAGCATCGTAATATACTCTCCCGATGCCAGCGCGACAGCGCTGTTTCGTACCCGGCCTACGTTACGAAAGTTCACGGTGCGCGTGATGATCTGAGGAAATTTCGGCGACCACTCTTCAATTATTGCCTGCGTGGCATCCTCAGAACTGTCATTGAAAATAATGACTTCAGTGTCCTGACCGATTGCTGCCAGCAGGCTTGAAAGCGTGGCGTGCAGCGTAGCTTCAGCGTTATGCGCAGCAATAATGACGCTTAAAAAAGCCATAAAAATTAGTTTCCTTGAGCGTCGGTAGCGCTAGCCAGTGAGCGGGCTTTGGGTAATGTACGGACAAACTGCTGAAGATCGTGTAACGCGGAGTCAGTGACAGAGAATAGCGCTTCCCGTTCTTGCGGGAAGTAATAGCGCGTTTCAAACACATAAGAACAAATGTTGTCGTCATTCCCGATCAGCATCACATTGCCAAGCGGACGCTGTTCGTAATGACAACACGGTCCAAACAGCAGGACCACCGGCACGCCGACGGCGTCTGCGATATAGACATTCCCCGAGTCAGACGCGATATAGCAGTCCATCTTTGAAATGGCCCAGGGAAGCTCTTCTAGCGAAATTTTGCCAATAAGATTAATAAAATTAGGGATTTCACCGTAAAGGCGGGTGATATCATCCATCCACGACTGTTCGTTTGGCGCGCCGAAGACATAAAACTCGCAGGGTAAATCAGCGAGTTGATCAACAATCCGCTTCCAGATAACCGGAGGGACGGTTTTGGCTTTATTGCCTGCCGCAATACTGATGCCGATGCGGATAACGTCAGGTTTATCAAGAATAGCCGGCCAGGTCGTCGGCTTGAAGAGCGGCTTTGTGGCGTGCTTGGGAGAGTCTTGCCATGTGAGCGAGCGGTCGGCCAGTTTCAGGTAGTTCGTCACCGAAAGCGTTTTTTTGCCATGCTCAACGGTACCGTCGGCCGCGAGATAGAAAATCCCGTGATACCACCTGCGCGTGTAAATGCTTAAAAATTGTTTGTTTTTGGCATTGCAGACGGCGGCAAAAAAGAGGTTCACGCTGTTGGGCTGTAGCAGGTAGACGTTGTCGTAGCGGTTCATGATCCTGCACGCGAAGCACAGTTTACGCCACAGGTTGCGCTTATGCTGCTCAATAAAATAGATCTGCTCGATAGTCTCATCATGCTTCGCCAGCGCGCCAACGCTGCGACTGATCAACACATCGCTTTTTTGCAGCCAGGCCAGAAGAGGCGTCGCATTAATAAAGTCACCGATTTTGGCTGTTTGAATAACAAGGTTCTTGCCCGTGTCCTTTCGAAACAGCTTCCGGATGAGTTTCACCGGAAAGAGTAAAATCAGCAGAAATACATAACTCATGGGTTAAATATCCCTGTTGGAAAGCCGATGGCTGCCCTGTAAAAATGAAAAAATAGCATCTGCGCTAATATCCTTCGTTTGTTGCGTAGGGCTGACCATCTGATGCTGGTTTTTACCGTAACCCCCGATCAACCCCGGATCGGTCGGGCCGAAAATCGTGATATTAGGTCGATCCAGTGCGGCGGTTAAATGGCTTAACCCTGTATCCACAGAAACGACGGCGTTTGCGCCCGCCAGCTGTGCGGCAACTTGCGCCAGCGTGAGTTTGGGTAACACCTCGACATGGGAAAAACCGGCTGCCAGACGCTCCGCACGCTGACGCTCATGTTCAGCGCCCCACGGGAGTTTAATATGGATACCGCAAGGTTGCATTAGTTCAATCAGCCTTCGCCAGTGCGTTTCCGGCCAGTGCTTATCGTCGCGCGTTGTGGCATGCAGGAACACCAGATACGGCTCGGCATGCTCCTCCGTCTCGCGCAAAAAATGCTGTGCAATAGCGTAGTCACCCTGGGCTTCAGGTTTTGCATAGCCCAGGCTTTTCGCGAACAGCTCGCGGGTGCGCTCCACGGCGTGCTGTTGTTTCGCAATATGGTGTCGACGGTTATAGAACAGGCTCGCCAGCGGTTCGCGGGCGGTTTGCCAGTCCATGCCGTGCTTTACGCCGTGCGCCAGACGCGTGACCAGCGCGGCGCTTTTCACCAGCCCCTGGGCGTCGACGATCGCGTCGTAACGCCGGGCCTGCACCGCTTCGCGGAAGGCTTTGCGTTCGGCTTTAATCGGTGCGGAGAACCACGCTTTGCGCCAGCGGCGAATGGCCACCGGGATCACGCGATCAACCGCTTCATGCCAGGTGGGGATCTGCGCGAAGCCTTCTTCCACCACCCAGTCAAAACGGATGCCGGGAATGGCCCGCATGGCGTCCGTCAGCGACGGCAGCGTATGCAGAACATCACCCATTGAGGAGGTTTTAACGATCAATACCCGCATCCGTTATCCTTCTTCGCTCAACAGCAATGCGTTGAGTTCTTCAAGGACGCGCTGCGGCGTGATGTCGATCAGGCTCTGATGATAGCCTTCTGCGGCATCGCCTTTACGCACCTTGTGGTAGCCGGTGATTAAACGGATCACGCGCGCCTTGTGCGACAGCGGCGGCGTGAAGTCCGGGCTGCTTGGGCCATACAGCGCAACCAGGGGACGATCCAGCGCGGCGGCGACGTGCATTAAACCGGAGTCGTTCGTCACCACGGCTTTACAGGCGGCAATCAAAATAACCGCCTGCTCGAGCTGCGTTTCCCCGGCCAGGTTTCGGCACCAGGCCTGTTGCTCGGTACTGAGCGTGGCGAGAATTTCATTGCCCGCCTCATGATCTTTCGCCGAGCCAAACAGCACAATCTGATAGCCTTCATCGATAAGCTGTTTCGCCAGCTCTGCATAGTGATAGTGCGGCCAGCGTTTTGCCGGACCAAACTCCGCGCCAGGGCAGAACCCAATCATCGGGCGTTCGGACGAAATGCCAAATGCGTTGCAGGTGTGGGATTTCTCCCCATCGCTTACCTGGAGCTGCGGCCACAGCAGCGGCTGCGGCAGATCTTTCGCGCTGCGCATCACGCCTTTGTCGTAGGCCAGCGCCACGTAGCGCTCGACCATCAGCGGCCAGGCCTCTTTATCCAGCACACGGGCATCGTTCAGCAGGCCGTAGCGCATTTCACCGCGCCAGCCGGTACGATGCGGGATGCCCGCAAAGAAGGGCACAAGGGCAGATTTGAAGGAGTTAGGCAGCACGTAGGCGCGGTCATAGCGTTTCTCGCGCAGGCTGTGGCCGAGTTTGCGGCGTTCACCGATTTCCAGCGCCCCGTGGCCGAGCGGCATCGGGATCGCCTCGTTCACTTCCGGCATACGCGATAACAGCGGACGGCACCATGCGGGTGCCATCACGTCGATTATCGCCTGGGGATAACGCGCCTTGAGCGTGCGATAGAGACTTTGCGACATCATCATGTCGCCCACCCATGACGGGCCGATCACCAGAATTTTCATACTTATGCGTCGCGGTTCAGCCAGGCCATATATTCCGTTACGCCTTCGGCAACGGTCTTGAACGGCTTGTCGTAGCCTGCGGCGCGCAGGTTAGTCAGGTCCGCCTGAGTGAATGCCTGGTAGCGGCCTTTCAGCTTATCCGGGAATGGAATGTACTCGATGCTGCCTTTCTTATGGTACGCCAGCGTCGCGTCTGCCACCGCCTGGAAGGATTCCGCGCGGCCGGTGCCCAGGTTGAAAATGCCGGACACGCCATTTTCCAGGAACCACAGGTTCACTGCCGCCACGTCGCCCACGTAGACGAAGTCACGCTTGAAGCCGTCGCTGCCTTCGAACAGTTTCGGGCTTTCGCCGTTATTTAACTGGGTGTTCAGGTGGAACGCCACGCTCGCCATGCTGCCTTTGTGGCCTTCGCGCGGCCCGTAGACGTTGAAGTAGCGGAAGCCGACAATTTGCGAGTTCGCTTCAGGCAGGATCTGACGCACGTACTCATCAAACAGGAATTTGGAGTAACCGTAGACGTTCAGCGGCTGCTCATATTCGCGGGATTCGATGAAATCTGAAGTGCGCCCACCGTAGGTTGCCGCGGAAGAGGCGTACAGGAACGGAATTTCACGCTCCAGGCAGTAGTGCAGGAGCTCTTTGGAGTACTGATAGTTGTTATCCATCATGTACTTGCCGTCCCACTCGGTGGTGGAGGAGCACGCACCTTCGTGGAAGATGGCTTCGATCTCGCCGAACTCTTCACCCGCCATAATCTGGATAAGGAAGTCTTCTTTATCCATGTAGTCAGCGATGTTCAGATCCACCAGGTTCACGAACTTGGTGCCGTCTTTCAGGTTGTCCACCACCAGAATGTCGGTGATGCCTTTGTCATTGAGGGCCTTAACAATATTGCTGCCGATAAAGCCCGCGCCGCCAGTAACGATGATCATAACTGTAACCTTTGAAGTATGAGTCGGGGAATATCCCGAACGCTAATCTCTTTATCATATCATCACAATGCTCAGGCTTCAGCCATTCACCGATATGCAGCAGGGGTACGCGTGATTTATGCTGCAAAAACGAGAAGAGATACTGCGTCATCTCGTCATGAACTATTGGTTTGGGTAATATGTGCCAAAATTTGCCGAGTCTGGAGAATTGCAATGCGTGGTGATTTTTACAAACAGTTAAACAGCGACCTCGAGACCGCACGTGCGGAAGGGTTGTTCAAAGAAGAGCGTATTATCACGTCTGCCCAGCAGGCGGACATCACCGTTGCCGACGGCAGCCATGTGATCAACTTTTGCGCGAACAACTACTTAGGTCTTGCGAATCACCCTGAGCTGATTGCCGCGGCGAAAAACGGCATGGACACCCACGGTTTCGGTATGGCCTCCGTTCGCTTTATCTGCGGTACCCAGGACAGCCACAAGCAGCTTGAGCAAAAGCTGGCGAACTTCCTCGGAATGGAAGACGCGATTCTGTACTCCTCCTGCTTCGACGCCAACGGCGGTCTGTTTGAAACCCTGCTCGGCGCAGAAGATGCGATTATCTCCGACGCCCTGAACCACGCCTCCATCATCGACGGTGTTCGCCTGTGTAAAGCGAAGCGTTTCCGCTACGCCAACAACGACATGGTTGAGCTGGAAGCCCGCCTGAAAGAGGCCCGTGAAGCCGGTGCCCGCCACGTGCTGATCGCCACCGACGGCGTGTTCTCCATGGATGGCGTGATCGCCAACCTGAAGGGCGTGTGCGATCTGGCGGATAAATACGACGCGCTGGTGATGGTGGATGACTCTCACGCGGTTGGCTTTGTCGGCGAAAACGGTCGCGGCTCCCACGAATACTGTGACGTAATGGGCCGCGTGGACATCATCACCGGTACTCTGGGCAAAGCGCTCGGCGGCGCGTCTGGCGGTTATACCGCTGCGCGTAAAGAGGTGGTTGAGTGGCTGCGACAGCGCTCCCGCCCGTACCTGTTCTCCAACTCCCTGGCGCCGGCGATTGTGGCTGCCTCTATTAAAGTGCTGGAGATGGTGGAATCCGGCGCTGAACTGCGCGAGCGTCTGTGGGCTAACGCCCGCCTGTTCCGTGAAAAAATGAGCGCAGCAGGGTTCACCCTGGCCGGTGCTGACCACGCGATCATTCCGGTGATGCTGGGTGACGCGGTTGTCGCACAGCAATTTGCTCGTGAGCTTCAGAAAGAAGGGATTTACGTGACCGGGTTCTTCTTCCCGGTGGTACCAAAAGGTCAGGCGCGTATCCGCACCCAGATGTCTGCGGCGCACTCGCCTGAACAAATTGAACGTGCGGTGGAAGCCTTTACCCGCATCGGCAAACAGCTGGGCGTAATTGCCTGAGGACGTGTGATGAAAGCGTTATCCAAACTGAAAGCGGAAGAAGGGATTTGGATGACCGACGTACCGGAGCCGGAAGTCGGTCATAACGATCTGCTGATCAAAATTCGTAAAACCGCCATCTGCGGTACTGACGTTCACATCTACAACTGGGACCAGTGGTCGCAAAAAACTATTCCCGTGCCAATGGTAGTCGGCCACGAATATGTCGGCGAAGTAGTCGGCATCGGCCAGGAAGTGAAAGGCTTCAACATTGGCGACCGCGTCTCCGGTGAAGGCCACATTACCTGTGGTCACTGCCGCAACTGTCGCGGTGGGCGTACCCACCTGTGCCGCAACACCGTCGGCGTGGGCGTGAACCGTCCGGGCTGCTTCGCGGAATACCTGGTGATCCCGGCGTTTAACGCGTTCAAAATCCCGGACAATATCTCTGACGATCTGGCCTCCATCTTCGACCCGTTCGGCAACGCGGTACATACGGCGCTCTCCTTCGACCTGGTGGGGGAAGACGTGCTGGTCTCCGGCGCAGGCCCCATCGGTATTATGGCGGCAGCCGTGGCGAAGCATGTGGGTGCGCGCAACGTGGTGATCACCGACGTGAACGAATACCGCCTGTCGCTGGCGCGCAAAATGGGTGTCACCCGCGCGGTGGATGTCTCGAAAGAGAGCCTGACCGACGTGATGGAAGAGCTGGGCATGACCGAAGGCTTTGACGTGGGTCTGGAGATGTCCGGCGCGCCACCCGCGTTCCGCACCATGCTCGACACCATGAACCACGGTGGTCGTATCGCGATGCTGGGTATTCCGCCGTCAGATATGTCCATCGACTGGAACAAAGTCATCTTCAAGGGGCTATTCATTAAGGGCATCTATGGCCGCGAGATGTTTGAGACCTGGTACAAGATGGCCGCGCTGATCCAGTCTGGTCTGGATCTGTCCCCGATTATCACTCACCGTTTCTCCATCGATGAGTTCCAGCAGGGCTTTGACGCAATGCGTTCCGGCCAGTCAGGGAAAGTGATCCTGAGCTGGGATAAATAATGAAAAAGGGGCCAGCGGCCCCTTTTTTTACTGATTCTTTTTCTCTTCGTCCGTCAGGTAACGCACCTTGCGGGTGTAGTCCTGACCTTTGAACAGCAGTTTGTTATCCGGCGATTCCAGATACTTCTGCCATTCGGAAAGCGGGAAACCACCGTGCGCGCCAATCACCTCTTTCGGCACAACGGCTTCCTGACCGCCGATCTTCTTGGAGACCGGCCAGTTCATCCAGTCGCCCAGGTTAACCGTTTTTACATCCAGCATGTCCAGCAGCGCAGCGAGCGGCAGCTGATCGGTCGGCGGCTGCGTATCGTCCATCAGCTCCCAGGTATCCTGGAACAGCGTCAGCCACAGCGGGCAGATACGGCGCCAGGTCTTTTTGGTGGCCGCAAGAAACGCGCCGTTAACGTGATCGACCAGATACGGGCGCACCGTTTCTTTGTAATAGGCCGGCACTTTCTCCGCTGGCGCACCGTCCAGCTTGGCAATCATTTTGCCCTGACGGAAGCTGGAGTAGATGTGCATATCCGCCATGTTGATCTCTGGCATTTTAAGCAGGTTGAGATCGGAGTCGATCATCAGCACGCCTTCACCGCGCGCCTGCAACGGAGCATTAAGCTTCACCAGACGACTGAGGTAGATCTGCTTATAGCGGTAGTCTTCTTCACGTTTTGGAAGCGTGAGGGTCACAACGCGGGTTTTTAGCGGCAGCTCGCCGAAAGCGGATTCAGGCTGATCGCTGACGATAACAATCTCGCTGACGTCGGTGGCGTAACGCTCTGCAAAGGTCGCTGATAATAACGCCTCTTCGACGAAATCCGCGCCCGTACACGGGATCACAATGGAATCAACCGCAACGAGATCGCGCGTGACCGGAAGGGAAGCGTACGGAATGTTATGACGCCCGGTAATGTGGCGGTAGCGAGCATTCAGGAATTTAAACATGTTCTTCTCGTTTGGTTATTGCGCGCCAAGAACGGCCTCGACACCGTTAACATAGCTTTCAATGGCATACATGTTGCAGACATTCTGGTGTGCGGCAGCGGCGAGCCGGGCGCGCAGAGCAGGATCCTGCCAGATATTATCCAGATGTTGAGCAAGTTGCGACACGTCGCTCCACGGAAACAGCAGGCCGGTCGACTCATGATCGATCAATTCTGCCGTGCCGGTCACTTTTGAACCAATCACTGGGATGTTCAGCAGCATTGCCTCCAGCACGACGCGCGGCAGACCTTCGCTCTTCGAGGCCAGAATAAACGCGTCAAAGGTAGCAAGGTAGTCAAAAGGCGTGTTCTGGAAACCGGTAAAAATCACGTGTTCAGCAATCCCCAGCGCGTCAGCCTGTGCCGTCAGCGCGCCGCGCTCAGCCCCTTCACCAACCAGCACCATCTTCCATTTTGCCTGCGGGTGCCTCTGGTTGAACTGGGCCAGCGCCTCCAGCGTGTGATGATTGGCCTTGCGAGGGATTAACGAGCCAACGCTGCCGAACACAAACGTGTCATCATCAATGTTCAGGCGCTGGCGCATCGCGCGTCGGTCGGGCAAAGGCTGGTGGATGTCGATGGCATTGTTGACCGTGGTACACAGCGCTGGCCGGACGCCATGCTGAAGTAGCACACGTTCAACGCCGTGCGAGACGGCGATGATTTTTGTGGCATGGGTATTCACCAGCTTCACCAGCGGCGGGGTTAGCACCGGTTCAATCCGGCAGTGCTGGATTATCCGCGCATGCAGGTTTGCGCCCGCCAGATACCCTTCTTCGTTAGAGCCTGGCTGGTTGTTCATATACAGCGTATCGAATCCACCTTCCCTGAAAATGGTCTCGATCTTGCTGACGTTGGGGCGAATGCGCCACAGGGTATCGATATGCCGCGTAAATGCTTTGCGCGCTGAACGCGAGAAAAACAGCAGACCACGTCCCGCTTCTTTCAGTAGTTTTGCCCATGCCGGTTGCTTACGTTGAGGGATAACGAGTAGAGGTATCCCAATGCTATTGAGCACCTGGCCTATCGTTTCACCTTCAGCACGACTATAATCACTGTAAAAACAACAAGTAATGTCGAATTTTTCGCGGTTGATTCGCTTCAGAAGCTCAAGCATACTGTTGGTACCTCCCCCCCATTCTTTGCCCGTGTCCAGGAGGAGGATTTTACGTTTTTGCGGCATGTCTGAATCCGTATGCTACCCTTCATCTGACCGCATTATAAAGAATTTGTTGAAATAAAATAGATTTTTTGTATTTCTTTGTCTTTTTATAAGAAAACGTTTTAAACACGCTTATTTTAAAAGTGTGATTTAAGACTTTAATCGCCTCTTCTCAATTAGATACTATTAGCGAAAATATTTATGTTGTTATTGAGAGAGTGAGAAAATGTTTAAAATAACGGTCTGCTTATTAACGTTTAACTCCGAAAGAACGTTGCACGATGTTATTCCTCCTCTTTTAAAAATAGCGGATGAATTCGTTGTAGTTGATTCCGGAAGTACAGACGCAACGATATATATTTGCCAGAGTTATGGATTGTCGGCCATATTCAAAAAATATAGCTGGCACGGCGAGCAGATGAACCATGCCGTATCCCATGCGCACAACGACTGGGTGCTGTGCATGGACAGCGACGAAATACTCGATCAAGAAACCGTTGATGCTATTTTAAAATTAAAAATGGGCGATGAACCCGAACCGGATATGGCGTGGCGGATATGTCGTCACTGGTTTGTTCTGGGAGAAAATGTCCGAACGATTTATCCCGTCTCATCACCGGATTATCCGGTGCGTCTTTTTAACCGTACGCAGTCGCGATTTAATAACCGGCCAGTAGACGATCAGGTCGAAGGTTTTCTCCATTCTGAACGTATTCCTGGCTATGTCAGACATGATACATTTTATTCACTGCATGAACTTTTCAATAAATTAAACGGATATACCACTCGCCTGGTTCAATATCAGACGATACGTCCCTCTCTTAGTCGCGGAGCGATCAGCGCTATCGGCGCATTTTTCAAATGGTATCTGTTTAGTGGTGCCTGGCGTCAGGGCAAAGTGGGTGTGGTGACAGGGTTTTATGCCACGGCGTACAGTTTTTTGAAGTATTTCAAGGCCTGGTATCAGGATCGAGAAAAGAAAGAGTCCGTTGCAAAAGAGCAGTCGGACTCTTATCTGGCAGAATAGGCGTTAGCCGATCAGGCTTTTTTTCCCCAACCCTGCCACTGTTGCTGGACGTATTTAACCAGCGTACTGCTGCTGATGCTTTCGCCAATCACCGTGAAGAAGCGGGTTGCATAGACCGGTTCAGGCGGCTGTTTCAGCGTGCAGTTCTTCACGCCGCGGAATGGATTACGTGGCCGCGTTGCGGGTGGTTGCGCGCTACCCGGACGAGAAGTATCCACCTGAGGTTCATTGAGCAGATCGCTCGGACGCACCAGCGTGATATCGGCGGGTAAGCCCGGCAACATTTGCTGCAAAACGCGAACGGTAGATGGATGCGGATGCCCAATGGCAATCGCCGAACCGTTACGGCGCGCCAGCTGTACCGCGCGGTTGAACTGGACGCGGATATCCGCTTCGTTCTGGGAGTCATCCAGGAATACTTTGCGCTTGATGACTTTCACGCCCGTTCCCTGAGCGGCACGCATCGCCTGGCTGTTGCCGATGGTCATGCTGTCGAGGAAATAGAGGTTGTAACGCTCCAGCGCCTGCATCACTTTCAGCATACCGTACAGGCTGGAGGTCATCGCGCTGCCCATATGGTTATTCAGACCCACGGCATACGGCACTTTATTGTATGCATCGCGGATGATGCGATCGATCTCGTCGCTGCTCATGTCCGGGCGCAGGGTATCTTTTTCCAGCGGCTGCTTGCTGAGGGGGGCCATCGGCAGATGGATAAGGACCTGATGGCCGCCATTGTGCGCTTTGGTCGCCATTTCATGCGCGTGAGGCGCATTAGGCAGGACGGCGACAGAGATGGCTGACGGCATCGCCAGCACCTGATTTTCATAGTGTGGTCGATAACCGAAGTCATCAATCACAATCGCGAGTTTGCCTGCATAAACCGGTGCAGCCAGCGCCAGTGCGCTGACTACGGAAAAAACAATTCGACGAAATTGAAGCAAAACTTATCTTCCCAACCACGGCTGTGGATTGACCGCCTGACCCTGACGACGAATTTCGAAATAGAGTGACGGGCGGCCCTGACCGCCACTGCTGCCCACAAGGGCAATGGGTTGACCCGCGCGCACCTGAGTGCCAACGCTGACCAGCGCACTCTGGTTGTAGCCGTAAAGACTCATGTCGCCTTTACCGTGTTCAACCACCACCACGAGCCCATAACCCTGTAGCCAGTCGGCCAGGATCACGCGGCCATCGGCGATGGCTTTCACTTCGCTACCTTCAGACGCACCGATAACGATCCCCTTCCAACGTAGCTCACCCTGCAACTGTTCGCCATAGCGATGCAGGATCGTACCGCGAACGGGCCAGTAAGCCTGACCACGCGGGGAGCCGAGGCCGCCGGTACGGGACATCAGGGAACGTTCATTTTCAGTCGGTTTGTAGGTGGTGCCTTTGCGGGAGGCTTCCTGCTGCTTGTTACGCACCGCCTGCGCTTCGCGCGCTTCTTTTTCGGCGCGCGCTTTGGCCGCGGCTTCTGCCCGGGCAATGCTGTTACGCAGTCTCGATTCGTTGGCGCGCATTTCGCTCAGCTGGCTTTGTCCTGCCTGGATAGAGGACTCCAGCCCGGCGAGCGTCTTCTTACGCTCATTGCGCGCCTGCTCAAGCTTCTCCTGCTGCGCCTGCTGATCGTAGAGCAGCGTTTGCTGCTGGCTCTGCTTCTCTTCCAGCTCGGCTTTTTGCGTGGTGACTTCTTCGCGCGTCTGTTTCAGCTGCGCAATGGTCTCCTGACGCGCCTGGTTAAGATAGCCGAAATAGGCCTGTAAACGCTGACCTCGCTGGCTCTCTTCACCGCTGAGGATCAGCTGAAGACCTGTGTGTTCACCCTGACGGAAAGCAGCATCAAGCTGTGCAGCAAGGTTCCGCTCCTGGGCATCGCGCTGACGCTCCAGTTTCGCAATCGACGCGTTCATTTCATCGATTTGCTTATTGAGCTGGGCAAGGGTGTTTTGTGTTTCACGCAGCTTACGCGCGGCGGCGGAAATGGCCTCTTCCTGCTTTTTAAGCTGGGCGAGCAGGGTGGCGCGCTGCTGTTGCTGCTGACGTACCGCACGCTCTTTGGCGGCGATATCGGCCTGAATGGATTTAAGCTGATCGCGGTCATCCGCATGGGCGGATGCGGCGCACAGCAATACGCCAGCGCTGAGTGCGCTGGCGCAAAGCAGAGGTCTGACTGATAACCGAAGCGGCTTCACGACCCATGTGATTGAAAAAATCGCCTTTCCCCTCATGGGGAGCGATTATTCCACGATGAACAGCGGCTTGCCAGTCATCTCTTCAGGGATTTCCATACCCATCAGCGACAACATGGTTGGCGCGATGTCGGAAAGCTTGCCGCCTTCCACTGCTTTCACTGATTTATCACCCACATAAATCAGTGGAACAGGCAGGTTGGTATGGGCGGTATGTGCCTGACCGGTTGCCGGGTCACGCATCTGTTCTGCGTTACCGTGGTCAGCGGTAATCAGCAGTTGGCCGCCTACGGATTCAACCGCTTTCGCAACCTGCTCAACGCAGTGGTCCAGCGCTTCAACCGCTTTAACGGCTGCTTCCATCACGCCGGTGTGGCCCACCATATCGCCATTCGGATAGTTACAGATGATGGTGTCGTATTTACCGCTTTGGATCGCGGCCACCAGTTTTTCGGTCAGCTCCGCAGAGCTCATTTCTGGCTGGAGATCGTAAGTGGCGACTTTCGGTGAGTTAATCAGGATGCGGTCTTCGCCTTTAAACGGCTCTTCTACGCCGCCGTTAAAGAAGAATGTCACGTGCGCATACTTCTCAGTTTCGGAGATGCGCAGCTGCGTTTTGTCATTTTTCGCCATCCACTCGCCGAAGGTGTTTGCCAGGGAAGCGGGTGGATACGCGCATGGGGCTTTGATATCCGCTGCATACTCGGTCAACTGGATGAAATCGATCTTCGCCACTTTCTTACGGGCGAAACCGTCGAAATCGCTGTTGACGAAGGCGCGGGTGATTTCGCGCGCGCGATCGGCACGGAAGTTCATGAAGATCAGCGCATCGCCATCTTCCATGGCGGCATCGGCCTGGCCTTCAGCGCGGATCACGGTTGCCTTCACAAATTCGTCGTTTTCATCACGCGCGTAAGCCGCTTCCAGGCCTTCAACGGCGGTCGGGAACTGGAACTCGCCTTTTGCCAGGGTCAGCAGATCATAGGCTTGCTCAACGCGGTCCCAGCGGTTGTCGCGGTCCATGGCATAGTAACGACCAATGATGGACGCCACGCGGCCTTTGCCCAGTGCGGCAAATTTGTCTTCAAACGCTTCAAGAGAACCTTTTGCGCTGCGTGGCGGCGTATCGCGACCATCCAGGAAGGCGTGCAGATAGATTTTTTCCGCACCGCGCTCAGCGGCCAGTTCTACCATCGCCATGATGTGATCTTCGTGGCTGTGAACACCGCCCGCAGAGAGCAGACCCATAATGTGAACGGCCTTGCCTGCGGCAACGGCTTTATCAACCGCTCCGGTGAGCGTTGGGTTGGCAAAGAATGTACGTTCTTTGATTTCAACGTCCAGGCGCGTCAGGTCCTGATAAACGATACGGCCCGCACCCAGGTTAACGTGACCCACTTCTGAGTTGCCCATCTGACGATCCGGCAGACCCACTTCCAGGCCAGACGCATCAATCAGGGTGTGGGGACGTTTTGCCCATAGCGCATCCATAACCGGGGTTTTGGCGTTGAAAATGGCGTTATCCTGTTGATCTTCACGGTAGCCATAGCCATCGAGAATCACCAGTACCATAGGTTTTTTAGAAACCGACATTGCGACAACCTCATGCTCAAGAGACAAAAAATTTGCGTAATTTTACTACAGCTGAATCGATAAAATAGCCGCAGAAGATCAAAGAAAGCGCGGGGGCAAGGCTGTTCTCAGGCCATTTTGAGGCTTTTTTTACGTGGCATGCCGCAGAAAATAGATTAGCTTTATGTCGCTGGCTGTATTTGCCACAGCGCACAGGTATACTCCTGTCCTGGTTTTTTTAATCACTTAGTCGGGAGTTGTTACCCCCCATGCAAGAAATTATGCAATTCGTTAGCCGCCACCCGGTTCTGAGCATCGCGTGGATTGGCCTGCTGGTCGCTGTACTGTTCACCACATTTAAGGGACTGACGTCTAAAATTAAGGTGATCACCCGCGGTGAAGCGACACGTCTGATCAACAAAGAGGACGCCGTGGTTGTCGATCTGCGTCAGCGCGACGATTTCCGCAAGGGCCATATTGCAGGTGCTATCAACCTGCTGCCAGCGGAAATTAAAGCGAACAACATTGGTGAGCTGGAGAAGCATAAAGCCCAGCCGATTATTGTTGTTGACGGCACTGGCATGCAGGCGCAGGAATCTGCCAACGCACTGCATAAAGCAGGCTTTGAAAACGTAACGGTGCTGAAAGAAGGCATCTCCGGCTGGAGCGGGGAGAATCTTCCTTTAGTGCGCGGTAAATAAGGAGTTAAGTGATGGCCAATATTGAGATCTACACCAAAGCAACGTGCCCGTTCTGCCACCGAGCGAAAGCGCTGCTGTCCAGCAAAGGCGTAACGTTCAAGGAATTGCCGATCGATGGTGACGCGATTAAACGCGAAGAGATGATCCAACGCAGTGGTCGCACAACGGTTCCACAGATTTTTATTGATGCGCAGCACATTGGCGGCTGTGATGACTTGTATGCGCTCGACGCCCGTGGTGGACTCGATCCGCTGCTGAGCTAGAGACTTTAGGACAATTAAAAAGGGTTTTTCCATGTCAGAACAAAATAACACCGAGATGACTTTCCAGATCCAGCGCATCTATACCAAGGATGTCTCTTTCGAAGCGCCAAATGCGCCGCACGTTTTCCAGAAAGACTGGCAGCCAGAGGTTAAACTTGATCTGGATACCGCATCCACCCAGCTGGCGGATGATGTGTATGAAGTCGTACTGCGTGTCACCGTGACCGCCTCTCTGGGCGAAGAAACTGCGTTCCTGTGCGAAGTTCAGCAGGGCGGTATCTTCTCCATCGGCGGCATCGAAGGTAACCAGATGGCGCATTGCCTGGGTGCATACTGCCCGAACATCCTGTTCCCGTATGCGCGTGAATGCATCACCAGCCTGGTTTCTCGCGGTACTTTCCCGCAACTGAACCTCGCGCCAGTAAACTTTGATGCGCTGTTCATGAACTATCTACAGCAGCAGGCTGGCGAAGGTGCCGAACAACATCAGGATGCCTGATGAGCACTGTTAATGCGTCAATGACTGTGATCGGTGCCGGCTCTTACGGCACCGCTCTTGCCATCACGCTGGCAAGAAATGGTCACGACGTGGTCCTGTGGGGCCACGATCCAAAACATATCGCGACGTTGCAACACGACCGCTGCAACGTGGCGTTTCTCCCGGACGTTCCGTTCCCTGACTCTCTCTATCTGGAAAGCGACCTCGCGACCGCGCTGGCGGCCAGCCGCAATATTCTGATTGTGGTGCCAAGCCACGTGTTTGGCGAAGTCCTGCGTCAGATTAAGCCGCTGATGCGTGCGGATGCGCGTATTGTGTGGGCGACGAAGGGGCTGGAAGCGGAAACCGGACGTCTGTTGCAGGACGTTGCCCGCGAAGCGCTGGGAACAGCGATCCCGCTGGCGGTGATCTCGGGGCCGACCTTTGCCAAAGAGCTGGCTGCGGGCTTGCCGACGGCGATCTCGCTGGCGTCCACCGACCAGGCATTTTCAGACGATCTTCAGCAACTGCTGCACTGCGGCAAAAGCTTCCGCGTGTACAGCAACCCCGATTTTATCGGCGTGCAGCTGGGCGGCGCGGTGAAGAACGTCATTGCCATCGGGGCCGGGATGTCTGACGGCATCGGTTTCGGCGCGAATGCGCGTACGGCGCTGATCACCCGTGGTCTGACCGAAATGTCCCGCCTGGGCGAAGCGCTGGGTGCCGATCCGGCCACTTTTATGGGAATGGCTGGGCTGGGCGACCTGGTGCTGACCTGCACCGATAACCAGTCGCGTAACCGCCGCTTTGGCATGATGCTCGGACAGGGCAGCGATGTAAAAAGCGCGCAGGAGAAGATTGGTCAGGTGGTTGAAGGCTATCGCAATACCAAAGAAGTTCGCGAATTGGCGCACCGTTTCGGTGTCGAAATGCCAATAACCGAGGAAATTTATCAGGTATTGTATTGCGGAAAAAATGCGCGCGAGGCAGCATTGACCTTATTAGGTCGTGCGCGCAAGGACGAGCGCAGCAGCAATTAGCCGGGAAGTATCGTCACCTGAATGACCCAGCCAGCGCAGAACTGGCTGGTCATTAACTATCGTCTGGAGCAAGCAATGCCGTGTGAAGAACTGGATATCGTCTGGAATAATATTAAAGCCGAAGCCCGAGCTTTGGCCGACTGTGAGCCCATGCTGGCCAGTTTCTATCACGCGACGCTACTTAAGCACGAAAATCTCGGCAGCGCCCTGAGCTATATGCTCGCCAATAAACTGGCTTCCCCTATCATGCCTGCTATTGCCATTCGCGAGGTGGTGGAAGAGGCCTACGCCGCAGATCCGGAGATGATTGCTTCTGCCGCCTGCGACATTCAGGCCGTGCGTACGCGTGACCCGGCGGTGGATAAATACTCCACGCCGCTACTGTATCTCAAAGGATTCCACGCCTTACAGGCGTACCGCATCGGCCACTGGTTATGGAATGAGGGACGCCGCGCGCTGGCCATCTTCCTGCAAAACCAGGTTTCCGTGACCTTCCAGGTCGATATTCATCCGGCGGCGAAAATTGGCCGTGGGATCATGCTCGACCACGCCACCGGCATTGTTGTCGGTGAAACGGCGGTGATCGAAGATGACGTGTCGATCCTGCAATCCGTTACGCTGGGCGGTACCGGTAAAACCAGCGGCGATCGCCATCCGAAAATTCGTGAAGGGGTGATGATTGGCGCGGGTGCTAAAATCCTCGGCAATATTGAAGTCGGACGCGGCGCGAAGATTGGCGCGGGGTCGGTTGTGCTCCAGCCTGTACCGCCGCACACCACCGCCGCTGGCGTCCCGGCGCGCATCGTCGGTAAGCCAGACAGCGATAAGCCGTCGATGGATATGGATCAGCACTTCAACGGTATTCACCACACCTTCGAATACGGCGACGGCATCTGAACGCCGGAACAGCCAAATAAAAAAGCCCGGTGAGTCAATGCACCGGGCTTTTGATTAGTTGCGGTATAACACTTTGATAATGTGATAGCCGAACTGCGTATGCAGTGGGCCGGTTGGCTCCAGCACCGGGCAGGAGAAAACCACTTTATCAAACGCCGGGACCATCTGGCCCTGGCGGAACTCGCCTAAGTCACCACCGCGTTTACCTGACGGGCAAATCGAGTGTTTCTTCGCCAGTTTGCCGAAGTCGGCGCCGTTTTTAATCTGTTCGAGCAGATCCTGTGCCAGTTTCTCTTCTTTAACAAGGATATGCAGTGCTGCTGCTGTTTTTGCCATGATCGTGCCTTGAGTCGACTAGTTTACGATCGGTATACTACCACGCGTTTTTCCTCCTCTCCCGACTTTCATTGAGTGATCATTTATGCGTTTAAACCCCGGACAACAACAAGCTGTCGAATTCGTCACCGGACCCTGCCTGGTGCTGGCGGGAGCGGGATCCGGTAAAACACGCGTGATCACCAACAAAATCGCCCATTTAATTCGGGGTTGTGGATACCAGGCGCGCCATATCGCGGCGGTCACCTTTACCAACAAAGCGGCGCGTGAGATGAAAGAGCGCGTCGGCCAGACGCTGGGCCGTAAAGAGGCGCGCGGGCTGATGATCTCCACCTTCCACACGCTGGGTCTGGATATTATCAAGCGCGAATACGCGGCGCTGGGCATGAAGTCCAACTTTTCTCTCTTTGATGACACCGACCAGGTGGCGCTGCTTAAAGAGCTAACGGAAGAGCTGATCGAAGATGACAAAGTGCTGTTGCAACAGCTGATCTCGACGATCTCGAACTGGAAAAACGATCTGATGACGCCGGCCCAGGCAGCGGCAAGTGCCAAAGGCGAGCGCGACCGCATCTTTGCCCACTGCTACGGTCTTTACGACGCGCATATGAAAGCCTGTAACGTCCTGGATTTCGACGATCTGATCCTGCTGCCGACGCTGCTGCTTCAGCGGAATGAAGAGGTGCGCGAGCGCTGGCAGAACAAAATTCGTTACCTGCTGGTGGATGAATACCAGGATACCAACACCAGCCAGTACGAGCTGGTAAAGCTGCTGGTAGGACAGCGCGCGCGTTTTACCGTTGTAGGCGATGACGATCAGTCGATTTACTCCTGGCGTGGCGCACGTCCGCAAAACCTGGTGCTGCTGAGCAAAGACTTCCCGGCGTTGCAAGTGATTAAACTGGAGCAGAACTACCGTTCCTCCGGGCGTATCCTGAAGGCGGCGAACATCCTGATTGCCAATAACCCGCACGTCTTTGAGAAGCGCCTGTTCTCCGAACTGGGTTACGGCACCGAGCTGAAAGTCCTTAGCGCCAATAACGAAGAGCACGAAGCGGAGCGCGTAACCGGCGAGCTGATTGCCCATCACTTCGTCAACAAAACTGAATACAAGGATTACGCGATCCTCTATCGCGGTAACCACCAGTCGCGCGTCTTTGAAAAGATGCTGATGCAGAACCGCATCCCCTACAAAATCTCCGGCGGTACGTCGTTCTTTTCGCGTCCGGAAATCAAGGATCTGCTGGCCTATCTGCGCGTGCTGACCAACCCGGATGACGACAGCGCTTTCCTGCGCATTGTGAACACGCCGAAACGCGAGATTGGCTCTGCGACGCTGCAAAAGCTGGGTGAATGGGCGATGACCCGCAACAAAAGCCTGTTCACCGCCAGCTTCGATATGGGGCTGAGCCAGACCCTGACCGGGCGCGGCTATGAGGCCTTAACCCGCTTTACCCACTGGCTGGGTGAGGTGCAGCGTCTGGCTGAGCGCGAGCCTGTGGCGGCAGTACGCGATCTGATCCACGGCATTGATTACGAATCCTGGTTGTATGAAACCTCCGCCAGCCCGAAAGCGGCAGAGATGCGCATGAAAAACGTTAACCAGCTCTTCAGCTGGATGACCGAAATGCTTGAAGGATCTGAGATTGACGAGCCCATGACCCTGACGCAGGTGGTCACCCGCTTCACGCTGCGCGATATGATGGAGCGCGGGGAAAGCGAAGAAGAGGCCGATCAGGTTCAGCTGATGACGTTACATGCCTCGAAAGGGCTGGAGTTCCCTTATGTCTATCTGGTGGGGATGGAAGAGGGCCTATTGCCGCACCAGAGCAGCATTGATGAAGATAACGTCGATGAAGAGCGCCGTCTGGCCTACGTGGGGATCACCCGTGCGCAGAAAGAGCTGACGTTTACGCTGTGCAAAGAGCGCCGTCAGTATGGTGAGCTGGTGCGCCCGGAGCCGAGCCGTTTTCTGCTGGAGTTGCCTCAGGACGATCTTATCTGGGAGCAGGAGCGTAAAGTCATTACCGCTGAAGAGCGTATGCATAAAGGGCAGGCAAACGTGGCAAACATTCGCGCGATGCTGGCAAAAGCCAAAGAGAAGGGATAACTATTTGTAGGCCGGGTAAGGCGAAGCCGCCACCCGGCACGCTTCAAAGGGTCACTTCACATCAAGCGCCCAGTGCACATAGCTCTGCCACTGGTACTCCTGCTCAATCAGTTCCGCCCCAAGGGGATGATCCTCAAGCCAGTTTTCCGGCAGCGTCAGCGTCAGTTTCTCATCGTCTGCCGCCAGCGTAATGGCTGGCAGCAAATCATCTCGACGCCGACTGGCAAACAGGATCGCCAGCCGAAGCAGACGACACAGATGCTCCGCCACGCGCGGCGGCACAGCGTTCTGCTGGTGAAGGGAAGAGAGATCGACGGCGTTAGTCTGATTCAGCAGCAGGGTGGCCAGTAGCTTCTTCTGGGCGGGCGTATAACCCGGCAAATCGAGATTACGCACCAGCCAGGCCGCGTGCAGCGGTGCCTGCTTGTATTCCACGCTGAGACCAATTTCATGTAGCGCACAGGCGCTTAGCAACAGATCGCGGCTTAACGGTTCAATATCCCAGCTTTTTTTCACCTGATCGGCAAACTGTGACGCCAGTTGACTCACTCTCTGCGCCTGGTCGGTATCCACAATAAAGCGGCGTTGAACGTTACGCAGCGTACGGCTACGGATGTCCTGATCGACCGACTGGTGCAGCATTCCGTAGACCAGACCTTCACGCAGCGCACCGCCTGCCAGGGTCATACACTGGATATTAAGCTCGGTGAAAATGGCAATCAGTATGGCGAGCCCACTGGGGAAAACCAGCGCGCGTTCAAGCGTCAGCCCTTCTATTTCAAGCTCTTCCAGACGACCACACTGGATGGCGCGCTGTTTAAGCTGCTGGAGTTTGGCAAGCGTGATCCGCTCGTCCATCCCCTGTGCCATCATGATTTCCTGCAACGCCTGCACGGTTCCGGACGCGCCGACACACACTTTCCAGCCGTGATAGCGCAGTTCGTCCATGACCGGGCGCAGGACCGCACGCGCCGCGTTTTCCGCCTCGTCAAAATTCTCTTTGGCAAGGTTTCGATCAGTAAAGTAGCGTTCCAGCCAGGTCACACAGCCCATTGACAGGCTGAAGAGCGACGTCGCCTGCGCGCCTGTGCCCGTGACCAGTTCGGTACTGGCGCCACCGATATCGACCACCAGACGACGATCGTCGCCGCCGGTCGTATGCGCCACACCCTGATAAATCAGACGCGCTTCTTCTTCACCGCTGATGACCTGCACCGGACAGCCCAGAATTTCCTGTGCTCTGGCAATGAAATCGCCAGCGTTAACCGCAAGACGTAGGGTCGCCGTGGCAACAACGCGAATTTGACTGAGCGGGATATCCTGTAAACGTTCTGCAAACAGACGCAGACACTGCCAGCCACGTTCCATGGCTTCCGGGGAGAGATGATTATCGCTGCTCAGGCCCGCCGCGAGGCGGACCTTGCGCTTAATGCGCGTCAGCGTTTGTATGCTTCCCGCCACCTCGCGCACAACCAGCATATGAAAACTATTCGAACCGAGATCAATTGCCGCATAAAGCGAGGTGGAGCTGAGCATATTTTCTTAACCTGAACGACGACGATTACGCGGTGCACCGCCGGAACGACGCGGGCCATTGCCGGAGCGTGGACGTGTAAGGCGCTTAGGTGGCGGCAACTCGCTTAACAGCGCTTCCGGATTGTATTTGCTCTGTGGAATAGAGTGACCGATGTAGGTCTCAATGGCCGGAAGGTTCAGCGCATACTCTTCACACGCAAGGCTGATGGAGTGACCGCTTGCGCCTGCACGACCAGTACGACCGATACGGTGTACATAGTCTTCACAGTCATCTGGCAGGTCATAGTTAAAGACGTGTGTCACGGCTGGAATGTGCAGGCCACGGGCCGCCACGTCGGTCGCGACCAGAATATCAAGGTCGCCACGAGTAAATTCGTCGAGAATGCGCAGGCGTTTTTTCTGCGCCACGTCGCCGGTCAGCAGACCCACACGGTGACCATCTGCCGCCAGGTGTCCCCAGATATCTTCACAGCGGTGTTTGGTGTTCGCGAAGATAATCGCGCGATCCGGCCACTCTTCTTCGATCAGGGTTTGCAACAGGCGCATTTTCTCTTCATTAGAAGGATAAAAAAGCTCTTCTTTAATGCGGTGCCCGGTTTTCTGCTCCGGTTCTACTTCCACATATTCCGCATTGTTCATCTGCTCGAATGCGAGTTCACGTACGCGGTATGACAGGGTTGCGGAGAACAGCATGTTCAGACGCTGGTTTGCCGCAGGCATACGGCGGAACAGCCAGCGGATGTCTTTAATGAAGCCCAGATCGTACATGCGGTCTGCTTCATCCAGCACCACGACCTGGATTGCGCCGAGGTTGATATGGTTCTGTTTGGCGTAGTCGATAAGACGGCCAGTGGTCCCAATCAGGATATCGACGCCGCTTTCCAGTACTTTCAGCTGTTTATCGTAGCCGTCGCCGCCGTAGGCCAGGCCAAGTTTCAGGCCGGTGGCTTGCGCCAGGGGCTCAGCGTCTGCGTGGATCTGTACCGCCAGTTCTCGCGTCGGGGCCATAATTAGCGCGCGCGGCTGGTTAACTTTGCGGTCTGCAATCGCTGGGTGAGAAAGTAAATAATGAAACGTTGACGTTAAAAACGCCATCGTTTTGCCAGTACCGGTTTGCGCCTGCCCTGCAACATCGCGACCGGCCAGCGTCAGCGGCAGGGCGAGAGCCTGAATGGGCGTGCAGTTATGAAACCCTTTAGTTTCAAGGGCTTCGATCACCTTTGGGTGCAGGGCGAAGTCGGAAAACTTCTGTTCTGTTAAATGTGTTTTGCTCATAGTGTGGTAGAATATCAGCTTACTATTGCTTTACGAAAGCGTATCCGGTGAAATAAAGTCAACCTTTAGTTGGTTAATGCGACATCAACACGTCGTTGGTGGAGACAAAACCAACGTACCAGGCTTATTCCTGTGGAGTTATATATGAGCGATAAAATTATTCACCTGACTGACGACAGTTTTGACACGGACGTACTTAAAGCTGACGGGCTGATCCTCGTTGATTTCTGGGCTGAATGGTGTGGTCCTTGCAAAATGATCGCTCCGATTCTGGATGAAATCGCTGACGAATATCAGGGCAAACTGACCGTTGCCAAGCTGAACATCGACCAGAACCCGGGCACCGCGCCAAAATACGGTATCCGTGGCATCCCGACCCTGCTGCTGTTCAAGAACGGTGACGTGGCAGCGACCAAAGTGGGCGCACTGTCCAAAGGTCAACTGAAAGAGTTCCTGGACGCTAACCTGGCGTAAGGTTTCTCAGCTGAGCGTCCAGAGCGCCTAATTAACGGCGAGATCTGGACGCCCGGCTTTAGTCGTGCTAAGTTAGCTATGACTACGTTTTAAACATATCTTGTTGTTTGAATCTTGTTTTACCCGATACTTCCCGTTGTTAACATAAACAGTGCGTGAAGTTGCTAGATTCCGGGCTTGTCACTCAATCCGTCTTGTCGTTTCAGTTCTGCGTTCTTTCCCTGTGACCAGACAGCGAACAGACATGAGGTGATGGCCGCTAAACAGGCATGGATGACCCTGCCATACCATTCACAACATTAAGTTCGAGAATCACCCCGAGTTTAAGAACCCACACCATTATGAATCTTACCGAATTAAAGAATACGCCGGTTTCTGAGCTGATCACTCTCGGCGAAAATATGGGACTGGAAAACCAGGCTCGTATGCGCAAGCAGGACATCATTTTCGCCATCCTGAAGCAGCACGCTAAGAGTGGCGAAGATATCTTTGGCGACGGTGTGCTGGAGATACTGCAAGACGGATTTGGTTTCCTCCGCTCCGCAGACAGCTCCTACCTCGCCGGCCCTGACGACATCTACGTATCCCCTAGCCAAATCCGCCGTTTCAACCTCCGCACTGGTGACACCATTTCAGGTAAGATTCGTCCTCCAAAAGAGGGTGAACGCTACTTTGCGCTGTTGAAGGTTAACGAAGTTAACTACGACAAACCGGAAAACTCCCGCAATAAGATCCTGTTCGAGAACTTAACGCCGCTGCACGCGAACTCTCGCCTGCGCATGGAGCGTGGTAACGGGTCTACTGAAGACTTAACCGCGCGTGTGCTGGATCTGGCATCGCCAATTGGTCGTGGCCAGCGTGGTCTGATTGTAGCGCCGCCAAAAGCCGGTAAAACCATGCTGCTGCAAAACATCGCGCAGAGCATTGCTTACAACCACCCAGATTGTGTGCTGATGGTGCTGCTGATTGACGAACGTCCGGAAGAAGTGACCGAGATGCAGCGTCTGGTGAAAGGGGAAGTGGTTGCGTCTACCTTCGACGAGCCTGCTTCCCGCCACGTTCAGGTTGCGGAAATGGTTATCGAGAAGGCGAAACGCCTGGTTGAGCACAAGAAAGATGTGATCATCCTGCTCGACTCCATCACCCGTCTGGCGCGTGCCTACAACACCGTGGTGCCGGCTTCCGGTAAAGTACTGACCGGTGGTGTGGATGCCAACGCCCTGCATCGTCCGAAGCGTTTCTTCGGTGCGGCGCGTAACGTGGAAGAGGGCGGTAGCCTGACCATTATCGCGACGGCGCTGATCGATACCGGCTCCAAAATGGACGAAGTTATCTACGAAGAGTTCAAAGGTACAGGCAACATGGAACTGCACCTTTCTCGTAAAATCGCAGAAAAACGCGTCTTCCCGGCGATCGACTACAACCGTTCCGGTACCCGTAAAGAAGAGCTGCTTACCACTCAGGAAGAGCTTCAGAAAATGTGGATCCTGCGCAAAATCATCCATCCAATGGGCGAAATCGACGCAATGGAATTCCTCATCAACAAACTGGCGATGACCAAAACGAACGACGATTTCTTCGACATGATGAAACGCTCGTAACGCAAATAATCCCAGTAAACGCCACGTTTTTACGTGGCGTTTTTTATTTATGGACTATACGCTATTACCACACACTCCCAATTTTGACCTGTCGGTGCGACAATAAGAATGTTTGCACAGTCAAAGAAATAATTGATTGAAAAACATACAAAGGGAGTTGTGAGAAGCCATCTTTAATCCTTCTGAGGCAGAGGCTTCATGGTTATACTTCCGGGACTAACATTTGTTGAGAGCAATCCATTGTGAATCTACTCACTGCAGTAACTGAGCTGATCAGTATTTTTTTATTCACAACCTGTTTTTTGTTCATTGCGCGCAAGGTAGCAAAAAGAATTGGGTTAGTGGACAAACCGAACTTCCGTAAACGTCATCAGGGGCTTATTCCGCTGGTGGGCGGCATTTCGGTATACGCAGGCATCTGTTTCACATTCGGGATCGCGGATTATTATATCCCCCATGCCGCACTCTATCTGGCATGTGCCGGTGTGCTGGTACTGGTCGGCGCCCTTGATGATCGTTTTGATATCAGCGTGAAGTTCCGCGCGACGGTACAGGCGGCCATTGGCATCATTATGATGGTGGTAGGCGGCCTCTATCTCAGAAGCCTGGGCTACGTGTTTGGTCCCTGGGAGCTGGTGCTTGGGCCATTCGGCTTCTTCCTGACGCTGTTTGCCGTGTGGGCGGCTATCAACGCCTTTAACATGGTTGACGGTATAGACGGTCTGCTTGGTGGGCTGTCCTCTGTTTCGTTTGGCGCGATCGGCATCATCTTATGGTTTGACGGCCAGTACAGCCTGTCAATGTGGTGCTTTGCTATGATTGCCGCCATCCTGCCATACATCTGCCTGAACCTGGGTGTGTTAGGGCGTCGCTATAAAGTCTTTATGGGCGATGCGGGCAGTACCCTGATTGGCTTTACGGTTATCTGGGTCCTGCTGGAAACCACGCAGGGTAAAACGCACCCTATCAGCCCGGTAACGGCTCTCTGGATTATCGCCATCCCGCTGATGGACATGGTCGCTATTATGTACCGCCGTCTGCGTAAAGGGATGAGCCCGTTTTCTCCCGATCGGCAGCATATTCACCACCTGATTATGCGCGCCGGCTTCACGTCTCGTCAGGCATTTGTGTTGATTACGCTTGCGGCTGCTATTCTGGCTGCGATTGGCGTTGCCGCGGAATACGCACATTTCATTCCTGAATGGGTAATGTTGGTATTATTCTTGCTAGCATTTTTCATGTACGGTTACTGCATCAAGCGTGCATGGAAAGTCGCGCGTTTTATTAAACGTTTAAAACGCAGGATGCGTCGGAACAGTGGCAAAAACACAACATTAACTAAGTAAAACCGGGACTATGATGACTCAACCGTTGGCGGGAGCGAAATCAGTGGGCACTGAGAACGAGCTGGATATTCGTGGTTTGTTTCGCGTGTTATGGCAGGGCAAACTGTGGATTGTAGGGATTGCCCTGGGGTTCGCGCTGTTAGCGCTTGCTTACACCTTCTTTGCAAAACAAGAGTGGAGCGCCACGGCGATCACAGACCGACCAACGGTGAATATGCTTGGAGGTTACTACTCCCAGCAGCAATTCCTGCGTAATCTTGATATCAAGGCCAATCTGGCGACCCCGGATCAGGCCTCGGTGATGGATGAATCCTACAAAGAGTTTGTGATGCAGCTGGCGTCGTGGGATACACGTCGCGATTTCTGGTCCCAGACGGACTACTACAAGCAGCGCATGGTCGGTAACAGCAAAGCGGATGCCGCGCTGCTGGATGATCTGATTAATAACATTCAGTTTATGCCTGGCGATGTGCTTCGTAACGTTAGCGACAGCGTGAAGCTGATTGCGGAAACGGCGCCGGACGCCAATAACCTGTTGCGTCAGTACGTTGCTTTTGCCAGCCAGCGCGCGGCCAGTCATTTGAATGACGAGCTGAAAGGTGCCTGGGCTGCGCGCACTATCCAGATGAAAGCGCAGGTCAAACGCCAGGAAGAGGTCGCTAAGGCCATCTTCGCCCGTCGCGTGCATAATCTTGAGCAGGCGCTGAAGATTGCGGAACAGCACAATATTTCCCGTAGCGAAACGGATGTTCCGGCGGACGAACTCCCGGATTCAGAAATGTTCCTTCTTGGTCGCCCAATGCTTCAGGCTCGTCTGGAAAATATCCAGGCCGTAGGCCCTGACTTTGACCTTGATTACGACCAAAACCGCGCCATGCTCAATACGCTCAACGTCGGTCCAACGCTGGACCCGCGTTTTCAGACCTATCGTTATTTAAGAACGCCTGAAGAGCCTGTAAAACGCGATAGTCCGCGTCGCGCATTCCTGATGATCATGTGGGGGATTGTGGGCGCACTGACTGGCGCTGGCGTAGCGTTATTGCGTCGCCGCACAAACTAAGAACGCCGTCTACGATGAAGGCTGTGGCCTTCATCGTCTAATCGAAGAGAATCGATGTGAAAGTACTAACCGTATTTGGCACCAGGCCGGAGGCCATCAAGATGGCGCCTCTGGTTCATGCGCTGGCCAGAGATCCTGATATTGAAGCGAAAGTGTGCGTGACTGCCCAGCACCGTGAGATGCTCGATCAGGTCTTAACCCTCTTTTCTATCGTCCCGGATTACGATCTCAATATAATGAAACCGGGACAGGGACTGACGGAAATAACCTGCCGTATTCTGCAAGAATTAAAGCCTATTCTGGAGTCGTTCAGGCCGGATGTAGTGCTGGTGCACGGCGACACCACCACTACCGTGGCAACCAGCCTGGCCGCGTTCTATCAGCGTATCCCCGTTGGTCATATTGAAGCGGGTCTGCGTACCGGCAATCTCTATTCCCCGTGGCCGGAAGAGGCCAACCGTACGCTCACCGGTCACCTGGCGATGTACCATTTTGCGCCAACCGAGAACTCACGCCAAAACCTGCTGCGCGAAAATATCAGCGACAGCAAGATCTTCGTCACCGGCAATACGGTCATTGATGCGCTGATTTGGGTGCGTGACCGCGTGCTGGCTAACAGCGAGCTTCAGGCAGAACTTGCTGCGCGCTATCCGTTCCTGAACAACGGCAAGAAAACGATTCTGGTGACGGGCCACCGCCGCGAAAGCTTTGGCCGTGGCTTTGAGCAAATCTGCCACGCGCTGGCTGAAATCGCCGCGCAGAACGAGGATGTGCAGATTGTCTATCCGGTGCACCTCAACCCGAACGTCAGCGAACCGGTCAACCGTATCCTGGGTCACGTGGAAAACGTGCTCCTGATCGAGCCGCAGGACTATCTGCCATTTGTCTGGCTGATGAACCACGCCTGGCTGATCCTGACCGATTCTGGCGGCATTCAGGAAGAGGCGCCTTCACTCGGTAAGCCGGTACTGGTGATGCGTGAAACCACCGAACGCCCGGAAGCGGTCACTGCTGGTACCGTGCGTCTGGTGGGAACGGATCCGCGTCGTATTGTCGAAGAGGTCACGCGCTTACTGCATGACGATGAAGAGTATCAGGCGATGAGCCGGGCCCACAATCCGTACGGTGACGGGCAGGCTTGTGGTCGTATTTTGCACGCACTTAAACACAATCGGGTAACGCTATGAGTTTTACTACCATCTCTGTTGTTGGTCTTGGCTATATCGGGCTGCCTACTGCGGCGGCCTTTGCCTCTCGTCAAAAGCAGGTCGTTGGCGTAGATATCAACGCGCACGCGGTGGAAACCATCAACCGTGGCGAAATTCATATCGTGGAGCCCGATCTCGATCGCGTGGTGAAAAAGGCGGTGGACGGTGGCTTCCTGCGCGCCAGCACCACGCCGGTAGAAGCCGATGCGTACCTGATTGCGGTTCCAACGCCCTTTAAAGGCGATCATGAGCCTGACATGGTTTACGTCGAGGCGGCGGCAAAATCCATTGCGCCTGTGCTGAAGAAAGGGGCGCTGGTTATCCTTGAGTCCACTTCACCTGTTGGGGCAACCGAGCAGATGGCACAGTGGCTGGCCGAGGCGCGTCCCGATCTTAGCTTCCCCCAGCAGGTGGGCGACCAGGCCGATATCAATATCGCCTACTGCCCTGAGCGCGTACTGCCAGGCCAGGTGATGGTGGAACTGATTAAAAATGACCGCGTGATTGGCGGCATGACGCCAGTCTGCTCCGCGCGCGCCAGCGAGCTGTATAAAATTTTCCTTGAAGGCGAATGTGTGGTGACCAACTCCCGCACCGCCGAGATGTGCAAACTGACCGAAAACAGTTTCCGCGACGTTAACATCGCGTTTGCGAATGAACTGTCGTTGATTTGCGCCGATCAGGGGATTAACGTCTGGGAACTTATTCGCCTTGCCAACCGTCACCCCCGCGTGAACATCCTTCAGCCGGGGCCGGGCGTGGGTGGGCACTGCATCGCGGTCGATCCGTGGTTTATCGTGGCGCAAAATCCGGAACAGGCACGCCTGATTCGCACCGCGCGCGAAGTAAACGACCATAAACCGCACTGGGTTATCAACCAGGTCAAAGCCACGGTCGCGGATTGCCTGGCCGACAGCGGCAAACGCGCCAGTGAGCTGAAAATTGCCTGCTTTGGTCTGGCATTCAAACCGAATATTGACGATCTGCGCGAAAGCCCGGCGATGGAAATTGCCGAAATGATCGCTGCCTGGCACAGCGGTGAAACGCTGGTGGTTGAGCCGAATATTCATGCGTTGCCGGCAAAACTTGCCGGTCACTGCACCCTTACCGCCCTGGATGACGCGCTGGCGACGGCGGATGTGCTGGTGCTGCTGGTGGATCACAATGCGTTTAAAGCGGTTTCCGGTGATGCCGTATGTCAGCAGTATGTTGTTGATACCAAAGGCGTGTGGCGTTGAGTATCCTCAACGGCGTGCTGGAGTCTCTTGAGTGGGAAAGCGCATTTTTTGCGCGTCCCTCAGCGATAGTGCGTCTGCGCGACAATGCCCCTGCGTTGCAGGATGCAGACTTCAGCGCCTGGCAGCGCGTACAGGCTAAGATCCCGGCGGACCGCGCCGATCTGCTGGACGCCCTCCAGCAGCACGGATTCCGGCTGGTCGAGGGCGAGGTTGATCTCTCTGTTACCGTGGCTCGCTACGCCTCACCGGGCGCGGAAATTGCAACGGAGCAGGATATCCCCACGCTGCGCAAGATGGCGGCGCTGGCCTTCGCTCAGAGCCGTTTCCGGGCGCCCTGGTATGCGCCCGATGACAGCGGTCGCTTTTATGCTCAGTGGATAGAGAATGCGGTCAAAGGCACGTTTGACCACGTCTGTCTGGTGTTCCGTACTGACGGGGGACAGATTCAGGGTTTTGTTTCGCTTCGCAGGCTCACCGAGCACGAGGCGCGCATCGGATTGTTAGCCGGGCGCGGCATGGGCGAGAAACTCATGCAGGCGGCGCTGCACTGGGCGGAGCAACAACAGGTATCGACGCTGCGGGTCGCAACCCAGATGGGCAACACCGCTGCGCTTAAACGTTATATTGCGAGTGGTGCCAGCATCGACGCCACCGCCTACTGGTTATACAGGTGACAAGATGATTCCATTTAACGCGCCTCCCGTTGTGGGCACTGAACTTGATTACATGCAGTCGGCTATGGGCAGCGGCAAGCTCTGTGGCGACGGCGGTTTTACCCGCCGCTGCCAGCAGTGGATGGAGCAACGTTTTCACAGTGCCAAGGTGCTGCTGACGCCGTCCTGTACCGCATCGCTCGAGATGGCGGCGCTGCTGCTGGATATCCAGCCTGGCGATGAAGTGATCATGCCGAGCTACACCTTCGTCTCCACGGCGAACGCGTTTGTCCTGCGCGGGGCGAAAATCGTGTTTGTGGATATCCGTCCGGATACCATGAACATCGACGAAACGCTGATTGAAGCGGCGATCACTGACAAAACGCGGGCGATTGTGCCGGTGCATTACGCGGGCGTGGCCTGTGAGATGGACACCATCATGGCCATCGCCAAAAAGCACAACCTGTTTGTGGTGGAAGACGCCGCGCAGGGCGTGATGTCCACCTACAAAGGTCGCGCGCTGGGCACCATTGGTCATATCGGCTGCTTTAGCTTCCACGAAACCAAAAACTACACCGCAGGCGGCGAAGGCGGCGCGACGTTGATTAACGATCGTGCCCTGGTGGAGCGTGCGGAAGTGATCCGTGAAAAAGGGACCAACCGCAGCCAGTTCTTCCGCGGTCAGGTAGATAAGTACACCTGGCGCGATATCGGCTCAAGCTACCTGATGGCGGACTTGCAGGCCGCGTATCTCTGGGCGCAGCTGGAAGCGGCAGAGCGCATCAATCTGCAACGCCTCTCCCTGTGGCAAACCTACTACGACGCGCTGGAGCCGCTGGCAAAAGCCGGACGTATTGAACTGCCGACTGTTCCGGCAGACTGCATCCACAACGCTCACATGTTCTACATCAAGCTGCGCGATAACGACGATCGCAGCAAGCTGATTGCCTGGCTGAAAGAGGCGGAAATTATGGCGGTATTCCACTATATTCCGCTGCACTCCAGCCCGGCTGGCGAAGCCTTCGGGATGTTTGCCGGTGAAGACCGTTACACCACCAAAGAGAGCGAACGTCTGCTCCGCCTGCCCCTGTTCTACAACCTCGCGCCGGTGAACCAGCGTACGGTGATCAATTCGCTTCTGAGTTATTTCGCCTGATATGTCTCTGGCAAAAGCGTCGGTGTGGACGGCAGCGTCCACGCTAGTAAAAATTGGCGCCGGGTTACTGGTCGTCAAGCTGCTGGCCGTCTCATTTGGTCCGTCAGGCGTTGGGCTGGCAGGGAACTTGCGCCAGCTGGTCACGGTGCTTGGCGTGCTGGCGGGAGCTGGGATATTCAATGGCGTCACCAAATACGTCGCGCAGCATCATGACGATGCCGAAAAGCTCCGCACGGTGGTGGGCACCTCCTCGGCTATGGTGCTGGGCTTCTCTACGTTGCTGGCCGTCGTCTTTTTGCTGGCGGCGGCACCCATCAGCCAGGGGCTGTTCGGACACACGCATTATCAGGGGCTGGTGCGCCTGGTGGCGCTGGTTCAGATGGGGATCGCCTGGGCGAACCTGCTGCTGGCGCTGATGAAAGGCTTCCGTGATGCCGCCGGGAATGCGCTGGCGCTGATCCTCGGCAGCATCATCGGCGTTATCGCCTACTACTTTTGCTATCGGCTGGGCGGCTATGAAGGCGCGCTGCTGGGGCTGGCGCTGGTGCCTGCGCTCGTTGTCATTCCGGCAGCGTTTATGCTGATGCGCAGAGGCAATGTCCCGCTGAATTACCTGAAACCGCAGTGGGACAAGATGCTGGCGGGGCAGCTCGGTAAGTTTACCCTGATGGCGCTCATCACTTCGGTAACGCTTCCCGTTGCCTACGTGATGATGCGAAACCTGCTGGCAGCGCATTACAGCTGGGATGAAGTGGGGATCTGGCAGGGCGTGAGCAGCATTTCAGATGCTTACCTCCAATTTATTACGGCTTCCTTTAGCGTCTATTTACTGCCAACCTTATCGCGCCTGACTTCCAGGCAGGATATTACCCGCGAGATTTTTCGCTCCCTGCGTTTTGTATTGCCGGCGGTTGCGATCGCCAGCTTTACCGTCTGGTTACTGCGTGATTTCGCCATCTGGCTGCTGTTTTCGGCGAAGTTTACCGCCATGCGCGATCTGTTTGCCTGGCAACTGGTCGGCGATGTGCTGAAAGTGGGGGCATACGTTTTCGGCTATCTGGTGATTGCGAAGGCTTCGCTGCGGTTGTATATCCTGGCAGAGATCGGCCAGTTTGCGCTGCTGACGGCATTTTCTCACTGGCTGATCCCCACCCACGGTGCGCTGGGGGCGGCTCAGGCCTATATGGCAACTTATATCGTTTATTTCGCTGCCTGTTGCGGCGTATTTTTACTTTGGCGTAAACGCGCATGACTGCACTGATACACATACTGGGATCGGATATCCCGCATCACAACCAGACCGTTCTACGTTTCTTCAATGATGAACTGGCATCCGGCACGCCCGATGCGCGCGAGTTTATGGTCGTTGGACGCGATAACGGTCTGAGCGCGGCGTGTCCGGCATTGCACATCACCTTCTGGCCAGACAAAGCGGCGCTGACCAAAGCCGTTGTCGCGAAAGCTAAAGCGGACCGAAGCCAGCGTTTCTTCTTCCACGGACAGTTCAATACTGGCCTGTGGCTGGCGCTGTTAAGCGGCGGGATAAAACCTTCCCAGTTCAGCTGGCATATCTGGGGAGCGGATCTCTACGAAGTCTCACGTGGCTGGAAATTCCGTCTTTTCTATCCGCTGCGTCGTCTGGCCCAGGCGCGCGTGGGCTGCGTTTTTGCTACCCGTGGCGATCTCAACTATTTTGCTAAACAGCACCCGAAGGTTCGCGGGGAGCTGCTCTATTTTCCGACCCGTATGGATCCGGCGCTGAACACCCTGGCGAATGACGCGATTCGTGAGGGCAAACTGACCATCCTGGTAGGAAATTCCGGCGATCGCAGTAACGAGCATGTCGCGGCGCTGCGGGCGGTACATCAGCAGTTTGGCGATACGGTGAACGTAGTGGTGCCGATGGGCTATCCCGCCAATAACGACGCCTACATCAATGACGTTCGCCAGCAGGGGCTTGCGCTGTTTAGCGCGGAAAATCTGCACATTCTCAACGATAAGCTGGAATTTGATGACTATCTCGCGCTCCTGCGAAAATGCGATCTGGGCTATTTCATCTTTGCCCGTCAGCAGGGGATTGGTACGCTGTGTCTGCTGATTCAGGCGGGCGTACCGTGCGTGCTCAACCGCGAAAACCCGTTCTGGCAGGACATGGCCGAACAGCATATTCCGGTGCTGTTTACCTCTGACACGCTTAATGTCGAGGTAGTACGGGAAGCGCAGCGTCAGCTCACGCTGGTGGATAAAAATAGCATCGACTTTTTCAGCCCGAACTACCTCACGCCGTGGCACCACGCGCTGCGTATTGCTTCAGGAGACAACGCATGAGCCAGTTGCAATTTAGCGGCTTGCTGGTGGTCTGGCTGCTGAGCACGCTGTTTATCGCCACGCTCACCTGGTTTGAGTTCCGGCGCGTACGTTTTAACTTCAACGTTTTCTTCTCGCTGCTGTTTTTGCTGACCTTTTTCTTTGGCTTCCCGCTGACCAGCATCCTCGTGTTCCGCTTTGATGTTGGCGTCGCTCCGCCGGAAATCTTGTTGCAGGCACTGCTCTCTGCGACCTGCTTCTACGCGGTGTATTACGTCACCTATAAAACGCGCCTGCGCGCGGCGAAAGACACCGCACCCCGTCGTCCGCTGTTTACCATGAACCGGGTAGAAACCCATCTGACGTGGGTTATGCTGATGACCATCGCCCTCGTCAGCGTGGCGATCTTCTTCATGCATAACGGCTTTTTACTGTTTAAGTTACAGTCCTATAGCCAGATTTTCTCCGCCGAAGTCTCCGGCGTCGCGCTCAAGCGTTTCTTCTATTTCTTCATTCCGGCGATGCTGGTGGTCTTTTTCCTGCGTCAGGACAGCAAAGCCTGGCTGTTCTTCCTGGTCAGCACCGTCGCATTTGGCATTCTGACCTACATGATCGTCGGCGGCACCCGCGCCAACATCATTATCGCCTTCGCGATTTTCCTGTTTATCGGCATTATTCGCGGCTGGATCTCGCTGTGGATGCTGGCGGCGGCAGGCGTCTTTGGCATTGTGGGGATGTTCTGGCTGGCGCTGAAGCGCTACGGACTGAACGTGGCGGGCGACGAAGCGTTTTATACCTTCCTGTATCTGACGCGCGACACCTTCTCGCCGTGGGAAAACCTGGCATTGCTGCTGCAAAACTACGACAAAATCGAATTCCAGGGGCTGGCGCCGATTGTTCGCGATTTCTATGTCTTTATACCGACGTGGCTGTGGCCTGACCGTCCCGGTATTGTCCTGAACACGGCGAACTACTTTACCTGGGAAGTGCTGAACAACCATTCGGGTCTGGCGATTTCCCCAACCCTGATTGGCTCGCTGGTAGTGATGGGCGGAACGTGGTTTATCCTGCCGGGCGCGATCGCGGTCGGGCTGATAATAAAATGGTTCGACTGGCTATATACGCTGGGTAATGAAGAGACCAACCGCTACAAAGCCGCTGTTTTGCACAGTTTCTGTTTCGGTGCCATTTTCAATATGATCGTTCTGGCGCGCGAGGGGCTGGATTCATTCGTCTCACGCGTGGTGTTCTTTATGGTCGTTTTCGGTCTATGTCTGCTGCTGGCAAAACTGCTGTACTGGTTGTTTGACAGTGCAGGGCTTGTGCACAGACGTGAGCCACAGGGCAGCACAACGCTGTCGCAAGTCTGAGTAGGGATTATCATGACGGATACAACTTCAGCCCCGCGTTATGCGCTGCGCGGGCTACAGCTGATTGGCTGGCGAGACATGCAGCACGCGCTGGATTTTCTGTTCGCGGACGGGCAGATGAAATCGGGCACGCTGGTGGCCATCAACGCAGAAAAAATGCTGGCGGTTGAAGATAATGCGGAAGTGAAAAGCCTGATTGAAGCCGCGGAGTTTAAATACGCAGACGGTATTAGCGTGGTGCGTTCAATTCGTAAAAAGTTTCCAGACGCTAATGTGTCTCGCGTGGCGGGAGCTGACCTTTGGGAGCGGCTTATGGAACGCGCAGGCGCTGAAGGCACACCGGTATTTTTGATCGGCGGCAAGCCAGAGGTGCTGGCGCAGACCGAACAAAAGCTGCGTAACCAGTGGAATGTTAACATCGTGGGCAGTCAGGATGGCTATTTCAGGCCGGAAGATCGCCAGGCGTTATATGAGCGCGTACGCGACAGCGGGGCGAAAATTGTCACTGTCGCCATGGGGTCGCCGCGGCAGGAAATTCTGATGCGCGATTGCCGTCTGGTCAGCCCGGATGCGCTCTATATGGGCGTCGGCGGCACCTACGACGTCTTTACCGGCCACGTTAAGCGTGCGCCCAAAGTCTGGCAAAACCTGGGGCTGGAGTGGCTCTACCGCCTGCTTTCTCAACCGACACGAATCAAACGACAGATTCGTCTTCTGCGCTACCTCGCCTGGCACTACACCGGGAAAATGTAATCAATATGCAGCGCGATCTGCTGTTCGCGCTGCAACGCCCCCTGCAAAGCTGCTGAATTTCTGTGCAATGCATTCATTTTTTTAATGCATTGTTTGCCATTTGCCAGAATTTAAGAAACCATTCGCTCCGTATTTCAGTACCCCTCAAAAACAATACCCGGCAATAAGTCGGGAAACAGCAAACACAACCGAGGAATTATGGCAGAGAAAAAACCGGAGCTTCAGCGTGGGCTGGAAGCTCGACATATTGAATTGATCGCGCTGGGCGGGACTATCGGCGTTGGCCTGTTTATGGGCTCGGCAAGCACGCTGAAATGGGCGGGGCCTTCCGTCCTGCTGGCGTATATTATTGCCGGACTGTTCGTCTTCTTCATCATGCGCTCAATGGGCGAAATGCTGTTCCTGGAGCCGGTAACGGGCTCTTTCGCCGTTTACGCCCACCGGTATATGAGCCCGTTCTTTGGTTATCTCACGGCCTGGTCGTACTGGTTTATGTGGATGGCCGTCGGGATTTCGGAGATCACCGCCATCGGGGTCTACGTGCAGTTCTGGTTCCCGGAGATGGCCCAGTGGATACCTGCGCTTATTGCCGTAGAGCTAGTGGCGCTGGCGAACCTTGCCGCCGTTCGTCTTTACGGTGAAATCGAGTTCTGGTTTGCGATGATCAAAGTTACCACCATCATCGTGATGATTGTTGTGGGTCTGGGTGTCATCTTCTTTGGCTTCGGTAACGGCGGGCACGCTATCGGTTTCGGTAACCTGACCGGGCACGGCGGCTTTTTTGCGGGTGGCTGGAAGGGCTTTCTGACGGCGCTCTGTATCGTTGTCGCCTCCTATCAGGGCGTTGAGCTGATCGGCATTACCGCCGGTGAGGCGAAAAACCCGCAGGTGACACTGCGTAGCGCGGTAGGCAAGGTGCTGTGGCGTATCCTGATTTTCTATGTGGGCGCGATCTTCGTTATCGTGACCATTTTCCCATGGAACGAGATCGGCACCACCGGCAGCCCGTTTGTCTTAACTTTCGCTAAGATTGGCATCACGGCGGCAGCCGCCATTATCAACTTTGTGGTACTGACGGCGGCGCTTTCCGGCTGTAACAGCGGAATGTACAGCTGTGGGCGTATGCTTTACGCGCTCTCGCAAAACAAACAGCTGCCGGCTGTGATGGGCAAAGTCTCCCGCGTAGGTGTACCGGTGGCGGGCGTAGCGGTGTCGATTGTGATTTTGCTGATTGGCTCTTGCCTGAACTACATCATCCCAAATCCGCAGCGCGTGTTTGTTTACGTCTATAGCGCCAGCGTGCTGCCGGGGATGGTACCGTGGTTTGTCATTTTGATTAGCCAGTTGCGTTTCCGGCAGGCGCACAAAAAAGCGATCGCCAGCCATCCGTTCCGCTCCATTCTGTTCCCGTATGCGAACTATTTGACGATGGCGTTCCTGATTTGCGTATTAATTGGAATGTACTTTAATGAAGATACCCGCATGTCGCTGTTTGTCGGGATGATCTTCCTGGCTGCCGTCACAGCTGCATATAAACTTTTTGGCCTGGGTCGCCGTGGCTCCGCCCATAAAGTGGAGGAATAAGCGGCAAAATGTGCAAACCATAACCAAACGCGCATTTTTTTCAAAAAAGCACTAGACAGCGGGGACGGAGGTACGTAATATCCAGCCCCGCAACGGCGCTAAGCGCCCGTAGCTCAGCTGGATAGAGCGCTGCCCTCCGGAGGCAGAGGTCTCAGGTTCGAATCCTGTCGGGCGCGCCATTTTAGTCCCGGCGCTAGAGCTGCGGTGGTCTGAGAAGTAGTCAGAACCGCGTGAAAGAATACAGTGGTGGCTATAGCTCAGTTGGTAGAGCCCTGGATTGTGATTCCAGTTGTCGTGGGTTCGAATCCCATTAGCCACCCCATTATTGAAAGAGTTGTGAATTGCGAAGGTGGCGGAATTGGTAGACGCGCTAGCTTCAGGTGTTAGTGTTCTTACGGACGTGGGGGTTCAAGTCCCCCCCCTCGCACCACGACTTTTAATGAGTTGAACTAAAAATTCAAAAAAGCAGTACATCGGCGAGTAGCGCAGCTTGGTAGCGCAACTGGTTTGGGACCAGTGGGTCGGAGGTTCGAATCCTCTCTCGCCGACCAATTTTGAACCCCGCTTCGGCGGGGTTTTTGTTTTCTGCGTTTTTTATCCTGTAGTCATTTCCCGACAACACCCCACATCCTTGTCGCGATTCAGCGACATATAAACCATTAATATTTAAGTATTTATTATTTTACCTCTTAACCTGTCTCCTTGTGGCGACAGATCACCGACTTTAGCGCGATGTTGTATGGCTTCAAGCGGTTCTTAACAGCATAATTTCCTTTTATCTTAAAATGTTGCGCGATGTAAAAGTTCTGCGTGTAAACCTGGCACATTACATGCAATAATATGCGTGTAGATGCTCATTCCATCTCTTATGTTCGCCTTAAGGCCTCATAAACTCAGGAATGACGCAGAGCCGTTTACGGTGCTTATCGTCCACTGACAGATGTCGCTTCGGCCTCATCAGACACCATGGACACAACGTTGAGTGAAGCACCAAATATGTTGTCTTACAGACCTGTTTTAACGCCTGCTTTTATAGCAGGCGTTTTTTTATGCCTTATTCACGATAATGGGCCAGGACCAGCGCCACCAACAGCAGTGCGATAGCAGAGACAGCATATAGCGTCTGAGCCGCTCCCAATATCGTCGCCGTCATTGCGGCGAGGCCCGTAAAAAGGGAAGCGCTCAACGTTTGCCAGCGCCAGGCCTTACCGCTGGCAGCGGATATCTGTATAGCCTGAAAATTACTCAGTACCCCAAACGTACCCGCCGCAAAAACGATATTCGACGCCAGATGCGCGATAAAGATCATCCCCAGCGCAAGCACGACCCATGCGGATAAAAACGGAAGCAACCCATAGGCTGCCAGAAAAAGAGCAAGACAGCTAAGTAGCAAAGGCGTTCTTGCTGCAAAGCGCGTCAGACTCTCTTTTCTGAGCAGCAAGGGGCCACAAAGCTGTCCCAGACTTCTGGCAAAAAGCAAGGGCAGCGCAAGCCCAGCGGCATTCTCGGGGTTGATCTGCTGCGCCAGTGCTGGCAGCAACGCCATTGCAGGCGAGCCTACGGCAGCAAGGACAGGCAAAATCAGCAAACTGCGTTTTTGTCGAAGGGTCAGAGTTTGCCAGCGCAATGCCACAGGTTGAGGGTCCCCGACAGGCAACGATGCTGGACGCGCTACATACTGGCGTTCTGCGAGAAATAGCATGACCAGCGATCCCATAAAACTGGCGGCGTCGATGACCAGTAAGGCGAAGACCGGGATGCGCTGGAACAACACCACACCCAGCCCGGTTCCTAACAAAACCTGGGAGGCAAAAATCACATTTTCCAGACACGTTGCCGCAGGCAGTTCTGCCTCATGCAGTCCGCGTTTAAACAGAAGCGTTAACGCAGGCCAGCTCATCCCGCTCAGCAACGCTTCTGTGGATTGCACCGCAAGCAGCGCCGGTATGCTGTGGTAATGTGCGCCTGAAAGGGGAAAGAGCAGGGCGAGCAAGCCCAGCCATTCGGTCAGCATCAACAGGTCGAGAGGTGAAAACCGCTGGCACAGCTTTTCACCAATCAGGCTGCCGATAAAACCGGGCACCGTAGCAAAAAGGAAGGCGAGGGTTAACAGCGCTGACGGGGCTGACCACTGTAACAATAATCCGAAAACAACAACCTGAGTTAAGCCATTACCCAGGGAGCTGAAGATAAAGGCGCAGGCCAGCAGGCGGAGCCAGCGATGGCACCGCAGCGCTTCGAAAAGCGCATATAAAAGCGAGTTCATGACGATATCCTTTCAGAAACGGTTTATTCCACGCGGGTAAGCGCGTGTGCAAAAAAAAGTTAAGGAAAAGACATCGTTACATTGGCGGGTTCGTTTGCAGGTGAGTGTTAAAAGAATGTAGCAGGAGAAATGAGATAAAAAAAGGAGGCCATCTGGCCTCCTGTTAATTACTGCTGCGTTCCGTTATTTTGCAACGTCAATAACAGCCCATCACGGCGCATAGCTGCGGCCTCTTCCGGCTTGTGCTGCTTGTCCAGCGAATCAGCAAGCCAGGCGTAATCAAATGCGTCCGGGCGTTGCTTCAGCGCGGCGCGGAAGGCGAGACTCGCCTCCTGCCACTCGCCGTGTTTCATCAGAGACTGGCCCAGCGTACTCCACAGCAGCGGACGATCGCCCACGGTTTTGATCTGCTGGCGCAGTGCTTTTTCAATTTGTTCCGGATTGTTGGTTTTCAGACGCGGGATGACCATCACCAGGCGGTCATCATACTGTCGCTTGAGACCGTCGAGGAGGATCTCCTGCGCGGTGTCATGGTCGTCACACTCAATCAGATGTTCTGCCATCGCAACCTGAAGAGGAACCTGCTGGCGCGTTTTGCGGCTCTGGTTTTTCCACCAGGTTTTCAGGCCGTCGCTGCCGAGATCGGCGCGCGCCTGATCCATCAGGCCAATCCAGGCCAGACGCTGAAGTTCATCACGATGTTCATCATCGCCCACGTCGGCTTTCGCCATGGAAGGGATAATGTCCAGCAGCGAGCCCCATGCACCGGTCCGAATATATGCCTGCTCAGCAAGACGCAGCACTTCCGGATGACGAGGGGTAATTTCCAGCAGACGGTCAACGCCGTGACGTGCGGCATGGTTTTCATTGCGCGCCAGTTGCAGACGAACGCGGGTGATCTCAACCGGAATCGGATCCTTAGTAGAGAGCTCAGACGCGCGTTCAAGATGCTGATTGGCGCGGGCCTCATCGCCTCGCTGTTGCGCCGCCTCAGCGGCCAGCAGATAGTTAACAACCGGCTGTTCTGCATGGTCGGCATTTTTCGACATTAGCTTTTCAACCTGCTGATAGTCGCCTTCGGCCAGCTTCAGCAATGCCTGCTCGGTCTGCTTACGGGCGCGACGGCGCTTACGGCCAACGAACCAGCCGCGCGTATGTACGCCGGTACGGAAAATACGACGCAGGAGCCACTCCACTGCCAGCAGAACGACCACACCCAGGATCAGGATAATCACCAGCCCTGTTACGCTGGTTTCGATGTTGTAGTTATCGGTCTGGATCAATACGTAACCCTGGTGACCCGCAAGCATCGGCCCCAGTACAATCCCGGCGATCAGCAGGATGAAGAGTAAGAAGACTTTTAGCATCATTACTCTCCTTGCGGCGCGCTTTCAGGCGCTGGCGCGGCGGCAGGTGCTTCAGCCGGACGCTCTGCCGGAACGCCCGGCTGGGCCAGCAAGTTACGCACGCGCGTCTGCATGATCTTCTCCAGAATCGGCTGGCTTTCCAGCTTGTCCGGTACGTTCATGGTGATGTTTTGCTGGCTCAGCTTGTCGATATCCTCAAGGAACGCGGTCGTGGTTGCATCATTGGTATCGTAGTAAGCACGTACCCAGGTTGAAACGTTATCCAGCGCCTGTTTGTAGGTCTCTTCCTGGTGACGCGGCACGGCCTGCGCCGCGACCAACAGGCGGGAACGAATGTTTTCGCGTAGATAGACGTCCTGGTTCGGTGCCAGCAGCGGCACGGCAGTTTCATCGCGGCGGCGAATGGTTATAAAGCTGTCCATAAAGTTCTGCCAGCTCTTTTGCAGGTTGATACGCCATTCGCTCAGGGAACTGGACAGCTCGGTACCGTCGGAATCCATCGGAGAGTCATCGTCGTTGTTATCGGCCAGCTGAAGGTTATCAATCTGGTTCGAGAGCTGATTCACCTTAAGGATGATACCGTCGTAGTCGACCTGAGAAACCGCGGACAGGCTGGCGATATCTTCCGTAATAGCGCGGCGTGCGTTGATGAGGCTCGGATCGTTCATATCAGCCAGGCTTGCGTCGGCGCTTTTCAGCAGCGCGGCGGCGGTGGTGACATCCTGATCGCTCCAGAGCTTGCGCCCGGCCAGTTTCACCAGAAAATCGGCCTGTGAAAGTAGCCATGTTTTGGCATCGGTTCCCGAAATTGTGGCGACTTTTTCCTGCACTTCGCTCAGCTGTTTGGTCAACTCTTCACGTTTGCTGTTCGCGTCGGCGAGGGCGGCAGCCTGCTGTTTGATCACACCTTCCAGCTCAGCTTTTTGCGTCTCCTGCGCTTTCTGTAGGGCAGTGATTTGGTTAACCAGCGCGTCGCTGGTGGCCGTCTGGTTGGTGCCTTGTTTCTTCACCAGTCCGTAGAGACCCACGCCTGCGGCCAGCGCAATCGCGATGGCAATCACGCTCAGCGTGAGGCTGGTTTTATTGCTGCCGTTTTTCTTCTCAACGGTTGTGTCTGTCGTCTCTGGCTGTGACGTGGTGTCCACAGTCTCCCTGGTCTCTTCAACCACGGCGGAGGATTTTTCGTGTTCCGTCATTATGGCTTCCCATTTGAGAGTTATTGTAATGCGCGCAGCAGCGCATCGTTGTCGGCGTTTTCAGCGATCCGAATATCCTGCCAGCCCAGTTCCCGGGCGTGGTTCGCCAGACGCTCACTGACGACCAGAAGCCGACAGCGGAGTAACCAGTTTTCGCGATACCAAAGCGGAATCAGCGACCAAAGCTGTTGTAACATTTCACCGCTGGTGACCACCAGCGTATTAATACCGCGGGCGTGCCAGCGCATTGCTTCTTCCGCGCCATCATAGTGTTTTGCACAGCGCTGATAGCACTCCACAAACGTCACGTCTGCGCCGCGTTCGCGCAGCGTCTCGCCCAGCAGTTCGCGGCCACCGTTGCCGCGCAAAATAAGCGCGCGCTTTCCGGCAATGTTTTGTAATTCAGGTAATTGTAGCAAGACTTCGCTGATTTCCCGATCTAACGGGTAACGAACATCGATTCCGCTCGCGGTATGTAAGGCCAGCGCCGTAGTGCGCCCGATGGCGAAATAGCGGGGGGCGTGAGGCCAGCGAACGCCCTGTTGTTGCAGCTGCGCATGGGCAAACTCCACTGCATGCTGCGACAGCGCAAAGAGCAGATCGCCTTCCTGCAAGAGACGCATCTGGTCAGCGAGCTCAGGCAGCTCGCGACCGGGGGAGAATTCAATCAGCGGAAAACTCCAGGCCACCTGCCCCAGTGCGCGCAGACGGCTCACTAACTGCTCTCCTGCGGGAGAAGGGCGGGTGACAAGTATGCTCATGCAGGGGGCTCTCCGTTATAGACCTCGGCCAGAATTTCACGTGCGCCGTTATTTAGCAGCTCTTCCGCCAGCGATACGCCAAGCGCCTCGGCATCTTGCGGTTTGCCGCGACGTTCACCGCGAACCATATGCGAGCCGTCCGGCGCGCCAACCAGCGCACGCAGCCACAGTTCACCGTCAGTTAATTCAGCATAGCTGCCAATTGGCACCTGACAGCCTCCTTCGAGGCGTGTATTCATCGCGCGCTCGGCTTTTACGCGAACGGCGGTATCGTCATGATTCAGCGGCGCCAGCAGTGCCTGAGTGCGCACATCATCCAGACGACACTCAATGCCGACGGCGCCCTGGCCGACGGCGGGCAGCGACAGCTCCGGCGGCAACGCCACGCGAATACGTTCTTCCAGCCCCAGGCGTTTCAGGCCCGCAACCGCAAGAATAATGGCATCGTAGTCGCCGTTATCCAGCTTGCCAAGGCGTGTGCCGACGTTCCCACGCAGCGAGCGAATCACCAGATCCGGGCGACGTTCAGCCAGCTGACACTGGCGGCGTAAACTTGACGTGCCGACCACGCTGCCTGCCGGCAACGCATCAAGCGAGTCATAGCGATTAGAGACAAACGCATCGCGCGGATCCTCGCGCTCGCAGATGGTCACCAGCCCCAGCCCTTCCGGGAACTCAACGGGCACATCCTTCATCGAATGCACGGCGATATCGGCGCGGTTCTCAAGCAATGCCAGCTCCAGCTCTTTGACAAACAGACCTTTTCCGCCCACTTTGGCCAGCGGCGTATCCAGTATGACATCGCCACGCGTAACCATTGGCACCAGCTCAACGCGTAATCCGGTGTGGCAGGCCTCCAGGCGCTGCTTAACATAATGTGCCTGCCAGAGTGCAAGAGGACTTTGGCGTGTGGCAATTCTCAAAACATTGTCTAACATGCTTGTTACCGTCATTATCAATCGCTAACCATCCTAACATTGTTGACACTCGGATGGCAGTTTTACGGTTGATGAAGAGTGAGAGGGACAGGGCGGCGTATTCGTCAGCCATCGCCGTATTCAGGAATTTACACGTACAGAACGGTGCTACACTTGTATGTAGCGCATCTTTCTTTACGGTCAACCGGCAAGGTGTTAAATTGATCACGTTTTAGACCATTTTTTCGTCTGTACCACCAGAAAAGCAAAAGGCGAAAAAAGGGTAACGGTTATTTTTTGAAATACTGCGGGTCCGCTGCTTTTTCTGTTCTGACTGGCATGCGACACCCGGAAACATCAGGCGATACGTCTTGTACCTCTATATTGAGACTCTGAAACAGAGACTGGATGCCATCAATCAATTGCGCGTGGATCGCGCGCTTGCTGCCATGGGCCCTGCTTTCCAGCAGGTATACAGTCTTCTGCCGACATTGTTGCACTATCACCATCCGCTAATGCCGGGTTACCTCGATGGTAACGTTCCCCAGGGCATTTGCCTCTTCACGCCTGATGAAACCCAACAGCATTACCTGACTGAACTTGAACTCTACCGTGGTATGCCGCCGCAGGATTCGCCGAAAGGCGAGCTGCCGATTACCGGGGTTTACTCCATGGGCAGCACATCATCGGTTGGGCAAAGCTGCTCTTCTGACCTGGATATCTGGGTCTGCCATCAGTCCTGGCTCGACAATGAAGAGCGCCAGCTGTTGCAGCGTAAATGCAGCCTGCTGGAGAGCTGGGCGGCGTCGCTCGGCGTGGAAGTGAGCTTCTTCCTGATTGATGAAAACCGTTTCCGCCATAACGAAAGCGGCAGTCTGGGTGGTGAAGACTGCGGCTCGACTCAGCACATCCTGTTGCTGGATGAGTTTTACCGTACTGCCGTTCGCCTGGCCGGGAAACGTATTCTGTGGAATATGGTGCCGTGCGATGAAGAAGAGAATTATGACGACTACGTCATGTCGCTTTACTCGCAGGGCGTTCTGACGCCAAACGAGTGGCTGGATCTGGGCGGCCTGAGCTCCCTGTCCGCCGAAGAGTACTTTGGCGCAAGCCTCTGGCAGCTTTATAAGAGCATTGATTCACCGTACAAAGCGGTGCTGAAAACCCTGCTGCTGGAAGCTTACTCCTGGGAATACCCCACGCCGCGCCTGCTGGCGAAAGATATTAAACAGCGTCTGCACGACGGGGAGATCGTCTCCTACGGGCTTGATGCCTACTGCATGATGCTGGAACGCGTCACCGAATACCTGACAGCCATTGAGGACGCCACGCGTCTTGACCTGGTGCGTCGATGTTTCTATCTCAAAGTTTGTGAAAAACTGAGCCGCGAACGCGCCTGCGTGGGCTGGCGTCGTGAAGTCGTCAGCCAGTTAGTCAAAGAGTGGGGATGGGACGAAGCGCGTCTCGCCATGCTGGACAACCGCGCCAACTGGAAAATCGATCAGGTGCGCGAGGCGCACAACGAACTGCTTGATGCGATGATGCAGAGCTACCGCAACCTGATCCGCTTTGCCCGCCGTAACAACCTTAGCGTTTCTGCCAGCCCACAGGATATCGGGGTGCTGACCCGTAAACTGTACGCCGCGTTTGAAGCGTTGCCGGGCAAGGTTACGCTGGTTAACCCACAGATTTCGCCTGACCTGTCTGAACCGAATCTGACCTTTATCTACGTACCGCCGGGCCGCGCGAACCGCACCGGGTGGTATCTGTACAACCGTGCGCCAAGCATGGATTCGATCATCAGCCATCAGCCGCTGGAGTATAACCGCTACCTGAACAAGCTGGTGGCCTGGGCCTGGTTTAACGGCCTTCTCACCTCACGCACCCGGTTGTTTATCAAAGGCAACGAGGTGGTCGATTTAGCCAAGTTGCAGGAGATGGTGGCGGATGTCTCGCACCACTTCCCGCTGCGTCTGCCTGCGCCGACGCCAAAAGCGCTCTACAGCCCGTGTGAGATTCGCCATCTGGCGATCATCGTCAACCTGGAATACGACCCGACGGCGGCCTTCCGCAATCAGGTCGTTCACTTTGACTTCCGCAAGCTGGACGTCTTTAGCTTCGGCGAGCAGCAAAACTGCCTGGTGGGTAGCGTGGATCTACTGTACCGCAACTCGTGGAACGAAGTGCGTACCTTACACTTTAACGGCGAGCAGGCGATGATCGAGGCGCTGAAAACGATCCTCGGCAAGATGCACCAGGACGCCGCACCCCCGGACAGCGTGGAGGTGTTCTGCTACAGCCAGCACCTGCGCGGCCTGATTCGTACCCGCGTGCAGCAGCTGGTGTCTGAGTGCATCGAACTGCGTCTCTCCAGCACCCGTCAGGAAACCGGGCGCTTTAAAGCGCTGCGCGTCTCCGGCCAGACCTGGGGCCTGTTCTTTGAGCGCCTGAACGTGTCGGTGCAGAAGCTGGAGAACGCCATTGAATTCTACGGCGCGATTTCACACAACAAACTGCATGGCCTGTCGGTTCAGGTGGAAACCAATCACGTTAAGCTGCCGCAGGTGGTGGATGGCTTTGCGAGTGAAGGGATTATTCAGTTCTTCTTCGAAGAGTCGGGCGATAATGCCGGGTTTAACATCTACATTCTGGATGAAACCAACCGTGCCGAGGTGTATCACCACTGTGAAGGCAGCAAAGAGGAGCTGGTGCGCGACGTCAGCCGCTTCTATTCGTCTTCGCACGATCGCTTTACCTACGGCTCAAGCTTTATCAACTTCAACCTGCCGCAGTTCTACCAGATTGTGAATGTGGATGGGCGAGCGCAGGTGATCCCGTTCCGTACGCAGGCGATTACCACTGCGGCGCCCGCTAACCAGGAAACTGCGCCGCTGTTGCAGCAGTATTTTTCCTGAGGCTTTTCGCCGGGTGGCGCTATCGCTTACCCGGCCTACGGTCCGAGCCGTTGTAGGCCCGGTAAGGCGTAGCCGCCACCGGGCAACAAAACTACCTGAAACTCACGTCCTCACCCGCCTGCGCGGTCGCCGCCTGCTCCAGCAGATCCCAGAACGTTTCGCCGCTGCGGTCGCAGACCCACTCGTCACCTTTCAGATCAAAGTGATATCCGCCCTGTTTCGCCGCCAGCCACACCTGGTGAAGCGGCTCCTGACGGTTAATAATAATCTTGCTGCCGTTTTCGAAGCTTAAGGTCAGGATCCCGCCGTTGATTTCACAATCGATATCGCTGTCGCCGTCCCAGTCGTCGATACGCTCTTCGATGGTCATCCACAGGGTATCGGCAAGGCGATGAAATTCACTGTCGTTCATGGTTTTATTCCTGTTTTTCGTGATGGCGGCAGTATAACGCTAAATAATTCCCGTTGCAGGAAAGCGGCAAACTCTTGCTTTTGTGTCTTCTCCTGCGATGATAGAAACAGATTTGAACTTACGGGCAACCTCTACATGAAAAACGTCTTCCGAACGCTTGTCGTTCTTGTCACTCTGTTTAGCCTGACCGGCTGTGGACTGAAGGGACCACTGTACTTCCCGCCAGAGGATAAAAACGCACCACCGCCGACAAAACCGGTGCAAAGTGGTATCGAGTCATCTACGCCGGATACCAACGATCGCGGCAATAACGGCGGCCCGACTCAGGTCAATCTCTGACAATTACGTTCTGTACCCGCGCAATGGAGCAAATGATGCAGTTCTCTAAAATGCATGGCCTTGGCAACGACTTTATGGTCGTCGACGCGGTAACGCAGAATGTCTTTTTCTCCCCGGAACTGATCCGTCGTCTGGCGGATCGACACGTGGGCGTGGGGTTTGACCAGCTGCTGGTGGTGGAGCCGCCTTACGATCCTGACCTGGACTTTCACTATCGCATTTTTAACGCCGACGGCAGCGAAGTTTCCCAGTGCGGCAACGGCGCGCGCTGTTTTGCCCGCTTTGTTCGGCTGAAAGGGCTGACCAACAAGCGCGATATCCGCGTCAGCACCGCCAATGGCCGGATGGTGCTCAGCGTCACCGACGACGAACTGGTGCGCGTGAACATGGGAGAGCCGAACTTTGAACCCTCTGCCGTGCCGTTTCGCGCCAACAAAGCGGAAAAGACCTATATCATGCGTGCCGCCGAGCAGACAGTATTGTGCGGCGTCGTCTCAATGGGTAACCCGCACTGCGTGATTCAGGTGGATGATGTGCAAACCGCGGCGGTTGAAACGCTCGGCCCGGTGCTGGAAAGCCACGAGCGCTTCCCGGAGCGGGCGAACATCGGTTTCATGCAAGTGGTGAAGCGTGAACATATTCGCCTGCGGGTTTACGAGCGCGGCGCGGGCGAAACCCAGGCCTGCGGAAGCGGTGCCTGTGCGGCGGTGGCCGTCGGTATCTCACAGGGGTTACTGGCAGAAGAGGTTCGCGTGGAATTACCAGGCGGTCGGCTTGATATCGCCTGGAAAGGAGCGGGTCATCCACTGTACATGACTGGCCCGGCGACACATGTTTATGACGGGTTTATCCATCTATGAAGCAACCAGGGGAAGAACTGCGGGAACCTGTAACAGAGCTGGACGACAGCACTGTTGTGGATTATCTGCTGCACAATCCTGAGTTTTTTATCCGCAATGCACGCGTCGTCGAACGGATGCGCGTGCCGCATCCGGTTCGCGAGACCGTGTCGCTGGTTGAATGGCACATGGCGCGCTCGCGCAACCACATCAATCAGCTCGAAGAGAACATGACGCTGCTGATGGAGCAGGCCAGCAATAACGAAAGCCTGTTCTACCGTCTTCTGCACCTTCAGGCGCGTCTGGCTTCCGCACACAGTCTCGAAGAGTTCCTCAACCGCTTCCACCGCTGGGCGCGCGAGCTGGGGCTGGCAGGCGCGACGATCCGTCTCTTCCCTGACCGCTGGCGCATTGGCGCGCCGTCCGGGTTTACCCATCTGGCACTGAGCCGTCAGGCGTTTGAGCCGCTGCGCATTCAGCGTCTGGGCCATGAGCACCATTATCTGGGGCCGCTCAACGGGCCAGAACTGCTGGTGGTGCTGCCGGAAGCCAAAGCTATCGGCTCGGTGGCGATGTCGCTGATGGGGCGCGATGGTGACCTGGGCGTGATGTTATTTACCAGCCGCGACGCGCATCACTATGAACAGGGGCAGGGTACGCAACTGTTGCAGGAGATCGCCCTGATGTTGCCTGAGTTGCTGGAGCGCTGGATTGAGCGCGTATGACGGACGGACTGCTCGCCACTGACGTCACCCGCTTTCTGCGCTATCTGGGCGTAGAACGCCAGCTCAGCCCTATTACGCTGCTCAACTATCAGCGTCAGCTTGATGCCATCATGCAGATTGCCGATGAAATCGGCCTGAAAAGCTGGCAACAATGTGACGCCGCCACGGTACGCGGGTTCGTCGTGCGTAGCCGTAAAAAAAACTTAAGCCCGGCGAGCCTGGCGCTCCGGCTCTCTGCCCTGCGCAGTTTCTTCGACTGGCTGGTCAGTCAGGGCGGTCTGAAAGCCAACCCGGCGAAAGGGATCGCCACGCCGAAAGCCCCGCGTCATCTGCCGAAAAATATCGACGTCGACGACGTAAACCGCCTGCTGGATATCGATCTTAACGATCCGCTGGCCGTTCGCGACCGCGCAATGCTGGAGGTGATGTACGGCGCGGGCCTGCGTCTCTCTGAGCTGGTGAACCTCGACTTGAAGCACCTCGATCTGGAATCCGGCGAGGTGTGGGTGATGGGCAAGGGCAGCAAAGAGCGCCGCCTGCCGATCGGCCGCAATGCGGTCTCCTGGATTGAGCACTGGCTGGACCTTCGCGGGCTGTTTGGCGCCGACGAAGATGCGCTGTTCCTGTCGAAACTCGGCAAGCGGATCTCGGCGCGTAACGTGCAGAAGCGCTTTGCGGAGTGGGGCATTAAGCAGGGGCTGAACAGCCACGTTCACCCCCACAAGCTGCGCCACTCCTTTGCGACGCACATGCTGGAATCAAGCGGCGACCTGCGCGGCGTACAGGAGCTGCTTGGTCACGCGAATCTGTCGACCACCCAAATCTATACCCACTTAGACTTCCAACACCTTGCCTCGGTGTATGACGCGGCGCATCCACGCGCCAAACGGGGGAAATAATGCGTTTTTACCGCCCACTCGGTCAGATCTCAGCCCTGACGTTTGATCTTGATGACACCCTTTACGACAATCGTCCGGTGATCCTGCGTACCGAGCAGGAGTCGCTGGCGTTTGTGCAGAACTACCATCCTGCGCTGAAAGCGATGCAGAACAAAGATTTCCAGAAGCTGCGTCAGTCCCTGCGGGAAACCGAGCCGGAAATTTATCATGACGTGACCGAATGGCGCCGCCGTGCGGTTGAGCAGGCGATGCTCAATGCCGGCCTGAGCGCGCAGGACGCGGCCACGGGTGCCGAAGCGGCCATGGAAAACTTCGCCAAATGGCGCAGTCGGATCGACGTGCCGCAGGAGACCCACGACACGCTGGCGAAGCTCGCCGAAAAGTGGCCGCTGGTGGCCATCACCAACGGCAACGCTCAGCCTGAACTGTTTGGTCTGGGGAACTATTTTCAGTTCGTTCTGCGCGCGGGCCCGCACGGACGCTCGAAGCCGTTCAACGATATGTATCATCTGGCAGCGGAAAAACTGGATTTGCCGCTCGGTGAGATCCTGCACGTGGGCGACGACCTGACCACGGACGTCGCCGGGGCGATCCGCTGCGGCATGCAGGCCTGCTGGATCAAGCCGGAAAATGCCGATCTGATGACTACCCCGGATAGCCGTCTTCTGCCGCACGTGGAAATTTCACGGTTGGCATCCCTCACGACGCTGATATAATCATCAATTGTTCTGTATAAATTAACAGGGTTTTGGCGAGTGGAAACATTTGCCTGCCCGCCATGACGTGACGGTGCCAATGGACGTTTCTTACCTGCTCGACAGCCTTAATGATAAACAGCGTGACGCGGTTGCCGCCTCGCGTACAAACCTGCTGGTACTGGCTGGAGCGGGCAGTGGTAAGACGCGCGTGCTGGTTCACCGTATCGCCTGGCTACAGAGCGTGGAGAACTGCTCGCCGTACTCGATTATGGCCGTGACGTTCACCAACAAGGCGGCGGCGGAGATGCGCCACCGTATCGCACAGCTGATGGGCACCAGCCAGGGCGGCATGTGGGTTGGCACCTTCCACGGCCTGGCGCACCGTCTGCTGCGCGCGCACCATATGGACGCTAACCTGCCGCAGGATTTCCAGATCCTCGACAGCGAAGATCAGCTGCGCCTGCTGAAACGCCTGATCAAGGCGATGAATCTCGACGAGAAGCAGTGGCCGCCGCGTCAGGCGATGTGGTACATCAACGGTCAAAAAGACGAAGGGCTGCGTCCGCATCATATTCAGAGCTTCGGTAACCCGGTCGAGCAGACCTGGCAGAACGTCTACAAGGCCTATCAGGAAGCGTGCGATCGCGCCGGTCTGGTGGATTTCGCCGAGCTGCTGCTGCGCGCCCACGAGCTGTGGCTGAACAAACCGCATATCCTGCAACACTACCGTGAACGCTTTACCAACATCCTGGTGGACGAATTCCAGGATACCAACAACATCCAGTACGCCTGGATCCGCCTGCTGGCCGGGGATACCGGCAAGGTGATGATCGTAGGCGATGACGACCAGTCTATCTACGGCTGGCGCGGCGCGCAGGTGGAGAACATCCAGCGCTTCCTCAACGATTTCCCCGGCGCGCAAACCATCCGTCTGGAGCAGAACTACCGTTCTACCAGCAACATTCTGAGCGCGGCCAATGCCCTGATTGAGAACAACAACGGGCGCCTGGGTAAAAAGCTGTGGACCGATGGCGTCGACGGCGAACCGATTTCGATTTACTGCGCCTTCAACGAGCTCGACGAAGCCCGCTTCGTGGTGAACCGCATTAAAACCTGGCAGGAGAACGGCGGCGCGCTGGAGCAGTGTGCCATTCTCTATCGCAGCAACGCCCAGTCGCGCGTGCTGGAAGAGGCGCTATTGCAGGTGAGCATGCCGTACCGCATTTATGGCGGTATGCGCTTCTTCGAACGTCAGGAGATCAAAGATGCGCTCTCGTATTTGCGTCTGATTGCCAACCGTAACGACGATGCGGCGTTTGAGCGCGTGGTGAACACGCCGACGCGCGGCATCGGCGATCGTACGCTGGACGTGGTGCGTCAGGCCTCGCGCGATCGTCAGCTCACGTTGTGGCAGGCGTGCCGCGAGCTGTTACAGGAAAAAGCCCTTGCCGGGCGCGCCGCCAGCGCATTGCAGCGCTTCCTGGAGTTAATCGACGCGCTGGCGCAGGAAACGGCCGACATGCCGCTGCACGTCCAGACCGACCGGGTGATTAAAGATTCCGGCTTGCGCACCATGTACGAGCAGGAAAAAGGCGAGAAGGGCCAGACCCGTATTGAGAACTTAGAGGAACTGGTGACGGCAACGCGCCAGTTCAGCTACAACGAAGAAGACGAAGACCTGATGCCGTTGCAGGCATTCCTCTCTCACGCCGCGCTGGAGGCGGGTGAAGGGCAGGCCGATACCTGGCAGGATGCGGTTCAGCTGATGACCCTGCACTCCGCGAAAGGTCTGGAGTTCCCGCAGGTGTTCATCGTCGGGATGGAAGAGGGGATGTTCCCGAGCCAGATGTCGCTGGATGAAGGCGGGCGTCTGGAAGAGGAGCGTCGTCTGGCCTACGTGGGCGTGACCCGTGCGATGCAGAAACTGACTCTGACCTACGCGGAAACCCGCCGCCTGTACGGGAAAGAGGTGTATCACCGTCCGTCGCGCTTTATCGGCGAACTGCCGGAAGAGTGTGTGGAAGAGGTGCGCCTGCGCGCCAGCATCAGCCGTCCGGTCAGCCATCAGCGTATGGGCTCGCCGATCTCTGAAACCGACACCGGTTACAAGCTGGGCCAGCGCGTGCGCCACTCGAAGTTTGGCGAAGGCACCATCGTCAACCTGGAAGGCAGCGGCGAGCACAGCCGTTTGCAGGTAGCGTTCCAGGGGCAGGGGATCAAATGGCTGGTGGCAGCCTATGCCAAGCTGGAAAGTGTGTAACTTTCAGAAAAATATCACTATTTTGTAATAATCTGCTAGCCTTATACGTTGAAGGTCAATTAATGCCCTTCAGCGTTCCGTTGCGTGTTGACGCCACAGTTATTGCTGGCGTAACATGCGCGCACGATTACGCTAAGAGGACATTCGCCTTGGACACACCCAGTAGATACTGGCTCAATTCCCTGTCATCCAGGAACAACTCCTAAGGCTATCTCCTCTTGCTGATGGCCTTAGTGGTTGTCAGCGACTGCATCATTCCCGTCGCGCTGAGTCAGGCTGTTTAATGGTCTGAAACCCAATTTGTTTCTGTGTGCCCACCGAACTGTCCGATATTTTTTGCATTGGGAGTCCCGGTCATGTTGAGCGCATTTCAACTCGAAAATAACCGACTGACTCGGCTTGAAGCCGAAGAGTCACAGCCCCTCATTGATGCCGTATGGGTGGATCTGGTCGAGCCGGACGACGATGAGCGCCTTCGCGTACAATCTGAACTGGGGCAAAGCCTGGCGACACGCCCGGAACTGGAAGACATCGAAGCATCCGCCCGTTTTTTTGAAGACGAAGACGGCCTGCACATTCACTCCTTCTTCTTTTTCGAGGATGCCGAAGACCACGCGGGGAACTCCACCGTGGCGTTTACCATCCGCGATGGCCGCCTGTTCACCCTGCGCGAGCGCGAACTGCCTGCGTTTCGTCTCTACCGTATGCGTGCCCGCAGCCAGGCGATGATGGACGGCAACGCTTATGAGCTGCTGCTGGATCTGTTCGAAACCAAAATCGAACAGCTGGCGGATGAAATCGAAAACATCTACAGCGACCTGGAAAAGCTGAGCCGCGTGATCATGGAAGGCCATCAGGGTGATGAGTACGACGAAGCGTTGTCCACGCTGGCAGAGCTGGAAGATATCGGCTGGAAGGTGCGTTTGTGTCTGATGGATACCCAGCGCGCGCTGAACTTCCTGGTGCGCAAGGCGCGTCTGCCGGGCGGTCAGCTGGAGCAGGCGCGTGAGATCTTACGCGATATCGAATCCCTGCTGCCGCACAACGAATCCCTGTTCCAGAAGGTCAACTTCCTGATGCAGGCGGCGATGGGCTTTATCAACATCGAGCAGAACCGCATCATCAAGATCTTCTCGGTGGTGTCCGTGGTGTTCCTGCCGCCGACGCTGGTGGCGTCCAGCTACGGGATGAACTTCGAGTTTATGCCGGAGCTGAAGTGGAGCTTTGGCTACCCGGGGGCGATTATCTTTATGATCCTCGCCGGGCTGGCGCCGTATCTGTACTTTAAGCGGAAGAACTGGCTGTAAAAATCTGGCGGGTGGCGCTGCGCTTACCCGCCCTACGATCGAA
>NZ_JBMKIC010000031.1:0-56764 GCF_049238665.1 Enterobacter cloacae complex sp. IR5450 | reverse complement strand
TCTGATTTGTTAGCGCAACCAGTAGATCACACTTCATCGTGCTTTTCATTTTTCTGGGGAACCCTCAGCCCTAAGGGAGAGGGCTTGATTGTCTTACTACTGATGCGGGATCCCAAGCGACTCCGCCAGCTGTTTCGCGAGCTGGTTTTCGTCGTCAGCCCCATACTCCCAGAACATGGCGCCGGCAAGTCCTTTCTCCTTGATGTAATCCGCTTTGATCGCCACGGAGCGCGGGTTCTCATAGGAAATCGCAAACAGCGCCTTCCCGTCGGCGGATTTCACCGACAGCCACGGCACCTTCGCCTGTTCGTCCCAGTGCTCGGTAAAGCGTTTTTGCGGATCGTTCAGCAGCTTGCGGACGATATCGTTGTATTTCACATAGGTATCTTTGGTCAGATCATAGCCAAGCGATTTGAACAGGCTCAGTTCCTGCGGCCCGAAGTAGGGCTGCGTCACCGGATTGTTTTGCGCGTCTGGTTTGCTCCAGTCGATCCCTGGCTCTACGGCACGTTTCGGCACGCGCCCATAGAAACCAATTCCGAGGTTCATCTGCTGCGGCTTCAGCCCGGCGGCCAGATAGTTATTCACGACAAAATCGACGCTGTATTTGTCTGCGGCAGCTACCGTTGGCCAGTCGCTGGAGTCATACAGATTCGCGTTAAAATACTGAGTACCGTACGCCATGTCGTAGGTCATCAGGTTGATGTAATCAAGCAGGGGGGCAATGGCTTTCACATCCACCCAGCTTTTCGGACTTTCCGCATTCGCGCCCACCGCAATCGTGACCAGCTTTTTCTTACCAAACGCGTCACGCATCTCTTTTAACAGCGCGGTGAAATTATCCCGGTCGGCAGGGGTGCTTTCGACAAGTCCCCACGCGCCGTTGACCGGATATTCCCAGTCCAGGTCGATCCCGTCCAGGCCGTATTTACTGACGATCTCCTGCGCGGAGCGAATAAACACCGCGCGACTCTCTTTGGTTGCCGCTGCGCCAGAAAATCCTCGCGCGCCCCAGCCGCCAACGGAAAGCAGGACTTTCAGGTTCGGGTTTTGTTTACGAAGCTGAGGAAGTAACGCCAGATCGGATGCCACCTTGGGTGATAACCAGATTTGATGCAGTTTTGCCGGATCTTTCAGCGCGGCGTTGGTTTCGTCTTTCTCGTTGTTATAGACCAGACCAAACGAGTAGTTGAGGTGGGTGATCTGGCGGACGTCGAGTTTATGAATATCGCCACCCGGTCCGGCGGTAACATCGCCACCCCCATTGAAGTAGCCCACGGACATCAGGGGCGCGGCGGAAGCCAGTGACGCGCAAAGCAAGGGTAATGCTGCCAGCAAGGGCAAACGTTTCATATAAGTTCCTCTTTGACTGAATAAAAATAACCACGCCACAGAAAAGGCGTGGCGAAAAAACAGCCTGAAGAGAATAGCATCGCCGTTTCGCTTGTGATGCGAGGGAGTTCACTTTATGGGGATTGGGGAAGAAATGCCGGGTGGCGCTGACGCTTACCCGGCCTACAAAACCAGAGAAAGTAGGCCGGGTAAGGCTAAGCCGTCACCCGGCTAAAAAGCTTACGCCTGCGTCTCCATCCAGTCAGCCAGCGTATACAGCGTTGCGCCTTCTGCTGCCATATCCATAAACGCCTGAGCGCTGTCCTGCGGCTGAATATTTACCCCGCGACAACCGTCGGTGATGACATTCACGGTATAGCCCAACTGGAGCGCATCCAGCACGGTGAACTTCACGCAGTAATCCGTCGCCAGGCCCAGCACAATCAGCTCGGTGATCTCATGGTGGCGCAACCACGCGTCCAGCGCCGTCTTCTGACGATGACCGTTATCAAAGAACGCGCTGTAGCTGTCGATGGTGGGGTTTTCACCTTTGTGGAACACCGCGTCGATGGCCTTCTGGTTCAGCAGCGGATGCAGCTCAGCGCCTTCCGTCTGCTGCACGCAGTGATCGGGCCAGAAGGTTTGTGCCAGCCCGTCCAGTTCGCCCTGGCTGTAAGGCTCAACGTTGTGCTGGCTGGCAAAGCTGCCGTGGTTTGCCGGATGCCAGTCCTGACTCGCCACCACCGCTTCACCACGAGCTTTACACCACGCAATCAGCGAATTCGCGACGTCTACGGTGCTGTCGCCTTCCGCGACGGCCAGTGCACCGCCCGCACAGAAATCATTTTGCAAATCGACCAGTAACAGGGCGCGTTGCTTCATGGGAACTCCTTATTCGTCCGGCGTCAGTTCACCGCGCAGGTTTTGCATCATGGCGCGGCGAATGGAATCAATATCCAGATCCTGACTCAGTAAATAGTGAAGTTTAGTCAGCGTTGCCTCAACGGTCATATCGAAACCACTGATCACGCCAGCGTGCGCCAGGGCATTACCGGTGGCGTAGCCGCCCATATTGACTTTGCCGGACATACACTGGGTGAGGTTGACCACCACAATCCCGCGATCGCTCGCCTCCTGAAGCTCTTTCAGGAATTCACCGTTCTGCGGGGCGTTACCCACACCATAGGAGCGCAGGATCAGCGCCTTCACCGGCTGGCGCAGGAAGTTGCGCACCACGTCGGCGGAAATACCCGGATAAATCGTCACCACGCCGATCGGCTGCGGGGTGATCGGGTGAACGATCAGTTCGCCTGCGGTATTTGGTGCGGGCGGCGTGCCCAGACGACGGATATGGATCCCCGCTTCCAGCAGCGGTTGCAGGTTAGGTGAGGCAAAAGCGTCAAAGCCATCGGCGTGCGCTTTAGTGGTACGGTTCCCGCGGTACAGTCGGTTGTTGAAGAACAGCGTTACCTCGTTGATCGGGTAATTAGCGGCCACGTACAGGGAGTTAAGCAGGTTGATCTGCCCGTCTGAACGCAGTTCCGCCAGCGGGATCTGCGAACCGGTCACGATGACGGGCTTGCTCAGGTTCTCCAGCATGAAGGAGAGCGCCGAGGCGGTGAACGCCATGGTGTCGGTACCGTGAAGGATCACGAAGCCGTCGTACTGGTCGTAATGGGCTTTAATATCATCCGCAATATGCTGCCAGTCTTCCGGCGTCATGTCGGAGGAGTCCATCAGCGGCTCATATTCGTGGATGGTAAAGTCCGGCATTTCCGGACGGTGAAATTCAGGCATCAGCGCCAGCTGGCGCTGCAAGTGGCCGGAAACCGGGATATAGCCATTTTCTGAGCGCTGCATACCGATGGTACCGCCGGTATAGGCGACATATATTGATTTCTTCTGCATGGTAATGAGTTCTTGTTCTTCAAAAGAAAAAATCCCCTCTTCACGGGAAGAGGGGACGGTTTTTAACGCACGTTCGCGCAGGTCAGGCAAAACGCGTAACGGCTCTGTGGATCATTAAAGGCTGCGAGCTTGTCGCTCTCCGCTCTCATGGCTTTCGCCGCGGTCGCCACCGGCGCCGGCAGATAAGCCTGAAGCGCGTCCGGCAGCATGGCACGGACGGAGCCGGACATGCTGTCCATGACCATATCGAAGAACGTCGGTTCGTCCTGATAATAGTCCACGTGCCACTGCTTGAGCTTCGCCAGCTCCGCCGCTTTCTTCACGGCGTCGTCGAAGTCACCCAGGCTGTCTACCAGACCGTTGCTCTTCGCATCCTGGCCGGTCCAGACGTGGCCCTGCGCGATCTGGTCAATCTGGTCTGGCGTCTTTTTACGGGAGTCCGCAACCAGCGTGATGAAACGTTTATAGCCACTCTCAATGCTGAGCTGCATCATCTCAGACACCTCAGGCGGCAGGGATTTGGTAACGGACACGTCTGCCAGCGGCGAGGTGGAAACGCCGTCGGTGTGGACGCCGAGATAATCCAGGCTGTTCTCAACGGTGTTGATCACACCGAAGATGCCAATCGAGCCGGTCAGCGTGCTTGGGTTAGCCACGATGTAGTTGGCTGGCGTCGAGATCCAGTACCCCCCGGAAGCCGCCATGCCGCCCATCGAGACCACTACCGGCTTGCCTGCGGCGCGCGCGGCGGCCAGTTCAGCACGGATCACTTCAGAGGCGCTGACGCTGCCGCCAGGGCTGTTCACCCTCAGGACAATTGCCTTCACTTTCGGATCCAGGCGCGCATCGCGGATCTGCGACGCGGTGGTGTCTCCGCCGACGTTCCCCGGCGTTTCTTCCCCGTCCATAATGGCCCCGTTAGCAAACACCACGGCGATGCTGTCACCGCTGTCGTCCGGCTTTTTCGCGGCGTAGTCATACATGCTGATGGCGCTGTAGTTTTTATCCTCTTTACTCCAGCCGAACTGTTTGGTCAGCGCTTTTTCAATTTCAGCGCTGGAACCCAGCTGATCGACCAGTTTGTTATCAAGCGCGTATTTCGCTGTATCGCCGTCCACCTTGCGCAGGCCGTCCAGCACGCCGCGCGCGCCCGGAAAGACCTGCTCAGCGGTAATCTGACGGTTAGCGGCAATGGTGCCGAGGTAGTTCTGCCACAGCTCGCCAATCCAGCGGCTGTCCGCTTCACGAGCGGCAGGGGACATATCATCGCGGATAAACGGCTCCACGGCGGATTTATAGGTCCCGACGCGGAAGACGTGGGTAGTGACCTTCAGCTTGTCGAGCAGCGATTTGTAGTACAGACCGTTAGTGGCGAAGCCATGCAGATCGACCGTGCCCTGTGGCGAAAGCCAGATCTTATTGGCAAAGCTCGCCAGATAATATTGCCCCTGGGTGTAGCTGTCGCCAATGGCAATAACCGGTTTACCGCTGTCGCGAAATTCGCGCAGCGCTTTACCGATGTACTGCATTGACGGCTGATCGGCGCCGGCAAAATCTTTCAGGTCCAACACGATACCGGTAATGTTACGATCGTCTTTGGCCTGACGGATGGTGTCGACAATATCAAACAAGGAGTTTTCCTGGAGACGGTCTGACGTTGCGCCGAACAGCTGGCGGCCAATCACGCCCAGACGGTTGCTGGTCGATGGCTTATCAACAATCACCCCGGTGATATCGAGTAACAGTGCGCCGCGCGTCGAATGCTGCGACTGGTTTGCGTTGCTGATATGCATCCAGATACCAGCGCATACCAGGACCAGGAAGATGAAAAAGATGTTCATCACCAGGTTGCGGACGAAGTTGAGCAGTCGCCACGTCCATTTAAAGAAACCGGCAAAGATTCGCCAAAGGGTTCGCATGTATTCTCCCTAACCAGAAAAGGACTGTTTCCGTCGCCACTGGACGGTAATGTTGGGTTATCGTAATGACCCAACCGCCACTTGTCAGCAGGAATCGCCTGCCACGCTGTAACAAATTCTGCTGTCGTGTTAATTTTGTGAGTAAATTTCATGAAAGGAGTTAACCAATGGACGCACTTGAACTGCTTGTTAACCGTCGTAGCGCTTCCCGCCTGGCCGAACCGGCACCCGTCGGCGAGCAGCTGGAAAACATTCTGCGTGCCGGAATGCGTGCGCCGGACCATGGCACATTGCAGCCGTGGCACTTCTTTATTATTGAAGGCGAAGGGCGCGGCCGCTTCAGCCAGCTGCTGGAGCAGGGGGCTGTTGCCGCAGGCCAGGATGAGAAGGGGATTGATAAAGCCCGCAACGCGCCATTCCGTGCGCCGATGATCATCGCGGTAGTCGCAAAATGCCAGGCCGATCATAAAGTGCCGGTCTGGGAGCAGGAGATGTCTGCCGGTTGCGCGGTAATGGCAATGCAAATGGCCGCCGTCGCGCAAGGCTTCAATGGCATCTGGCGCACCGGACCGCTGACCGAAAGTTCGGTCGTGCGTGATGGCTTTGCCTGTGGCGAGCACGATAAAATTGTCGGCTTCCTCTATCTCGGCACCCCGCAGCTTAAAGCCTCCAGCACCATCAGCGTGCCGGACACCACGCCTTTCGTCAGCCGTTTTTAATTACCCGCGCTAAACTGTCTGGATTCTGAGCATCCGCCGCAGAATTCAGACAGTCATACTTACCTCTTTATGGAATGAGCGCTACCATAGCGCGATTGAGATGACAGGAGACGTCCATGAGCGAGCAAACCATTCGTTTAACGCAATACAGCCACGGAGCCGGTTGCGGTTGTAAAATTTCCCCGAAAGTGCTGGAGACCATCCTGCACAGTGAGCAGGCGAAGTTTGTCGACCCGAACCTGCTTGTCGGTAACGAAACGCGTGACGATGCAGCGGTTTATGACTTAGGTAACGGCACCAGCATTATCAGCACCACTGACTTTTTTATGCCGATTGTCGACAACCCATTCGACTTCGGACGCATTGCGGCCACCAACGCCATCAGCGATATCTTTGCGATGGGCGGTAAACCGATCATGGCGATCGCCATTCTGGGCTGGCCGATTAACACCCTGCCGCCGGAAATTGCCCGCGACGTGATTGAAGGCGGACGCTTTGCCTGCCAGCAGGCGGGTATTGCCCTGGCCGGTGGACACTCTATCGATGCGCCGGAGCCGATCTTCGGCCTGGCCGTCACCGGCGTGGTGCCCACCGAACGCGTGAAGCGCAACAGCACGGCGCAACCGGGCTGCAAACTGTTCCTCACCAAGCCGCTGGGCATTGGCGTACTGACCACTGCCGAGAAGAAATCCCTGCTGAAGCCCGAGCATATCGGTCTGGCAACGGAAGTGATGTGTCAGATGAACCTCGCCGGTGCGGCATTCGCTAATATCGACGGCGTGAAGGCCATGACCGACGTGACCGGATTTGGTCTGCTGGGGCACCTCTCTGAAGTCTGTCAGGGCGCAGGCGTGCAGGCGCAGGTCTGGTATCAGGATGTGCCGAAACTGCCGGGCGTGGAAGAGTACATTGCTCAGGGCGCGGTGCCGGGCGGGACGCAGCGCAACTTCGCCAGCTACGGCCATTTAATGGGCGAAATGCCGGAAGCATGGCGTAACCTGCTGTGCGATCCGCAAACCTCCGGCGGTCTGCTGCTGGCGGTGACGCCGGAAGCTGAAGCTGACGTTCAGGCGACGGCTGCCGAGTTTGGCATCACCCTGACGGCCATTGGTGAGCTGGTGACCGCCCGCGGTGGTCGCCCGATGATTGAGATCCGTTAATTCGATGCGGTTGTTTATTGCCGAAAAACCGAGTCTGGCGCGTGCCATCGCCGACGTGCTGCCCAAGCCGCATCGCAAAGGTGATGGCTTTATCGAATGCGGTAACGGACAGGTGGTCACCTGGTGTATCGGGCACCTGCTTGAACAGGCGCAGCCGGATGTCTACGACAGCCGCTACGCCCGCTGGAATCTCAACGATCTGCCAATTGTGCCGGAAAAGTGGCGTCTGCAACCGCGTCCTTCCGTCACCAAACAGCTCAACGTCATTAAGCGCTTCCTGCATGAGGCGACGGAAGTGGTCCACGCGGGTGACCCGGACAGGGAAGGGCAACTGCTGGTCGATGAAGTGCTGGACTACCTGGAGCTGGCGCCGGAAAAGCGTCAGCAGGTGCAGCGCTGCCTTATCAACGACCTCAACCCGCAGGCGGTGGAGCGCGCGATTTCGCGCCTGCGCGCCAACAGCGAATTTATTCCCCTGTGTGTCTCCGCGCTGGCACGTGCCCGCGCGGACTGGCTGTACGGGATCAACATGACCCGCGCCTACACCATCCTGGGACGCAATGCGGGCTATCAGGGCGTACTCTCTGTTGGGCGTGTTCAAACCCCGGTGCTGGGGCTGGTGGTGCGTCGCGACGAAGAGATCGAAAATTTCGTCGCCAAAGACTTCTTCGAAGTCAAAGCGCATATCGTCACGCCGAAAGACGAACGCTTTACCGCCGTCTGGCAGCCGAGCGATGCCTGTGAGTCATATCAGGACGAAGAGGGACGGCTGCTGCATCGTCCGCTGGCGGAGCACGTGGTTAACCGCATTACCGGCCAGCCCGCGATAGTCACCAGCTATAACGACAAACGGGAATCAGAGCCCGCACCACTGCCGTTCTCCCTTTCGGCGTTGCAGATCGAGGCCGCGAAAAAGTTTGGCCTGAGCGCGCAGAACGTGCTCGATATCTGCCAAAAGCTCTATGAAACCCACAAGCTGATCACCTATCCGCGTTCGGACAGCCGCTATCTGCCGGAGGAACACTTCGCCGGACGCCACTCGGTGATGAACGCCATTGGTGTCCATGCGCCGGATCTGTTGCCGCAACCGGCGGTAAACCCGGATACCCATAACCGCTGCTGGGACGATAAAAAAGTCGATGCCCACCACGCGATAATCCCGACGGCGCGCACCAGCAACGTCAACCTGACCGACAACGAAGCAAAAGTCTATAACCTGATCGCGCGTCAGTATCTGACGCAGTTCTGCCCGGACGCGGTGTTCCGCAAGTGCGTTATCGAACTGGACATTGCCAAAGGCAAATTTATCGCCAAAGCGCGTTTCCTCGCGGAAGCGGGCTGGCGCACGCTGCTCGGCAACAAAGAGCGTGACGAAGAGAACGACGGTACGCCGCTGCCGGTCGTGGCCAAAGGCGACGAACTGCTGTGCGAGAAGGGGGAGGTGGTTGAACGACAGACCCAGCCGCCGCGCCACTTCACCGATGCGACGCTGCTTTCGGCCATGACCGGGATCGCCCGTTTTGTGCAGGATAAAGATCTGAAGAAGATCCTGCGCGCCACCGACGGTCTGGGTACGGAAGCAACCCGCGCGGGGATCATCGAGCTGCTCTTTAAGCGCGGTTTTCTTGAGAAAAAGGGGCGCTATATCCATTCGACCGAGCCGGGGCGCGCGCTGATTCATTCCCTGCCGGAGCTGGCCGCCAGGCCGGACATGACCGCGCACTGGGAATCGGTGCTGACGCAGATCAGCGAGAAGCAGTGCCGCTATCAGGACTTTATGCAGCCGCTGGTGGGGACGCTTTACCAGCTGATCGATCAGGCGCGCAGCACGCCGGTGAAGCGCTTTAGAGGGATGGTTGCACCAGGCGCGGGTGCGAAGAAACCGTTTAAAAAGAAGAAAAGCGCGGCCTGATACGCCCGGTTTTCACCCTCTCCCTATGGGAGAGGGCCGGGGTGAGGGCACCCGGCCGCACGATATAAACCTTAAATCACACCCTGCCCAATCATCGCATCCGCCACCTTCACGAACCCGGCGATATTCGCCCCGCGCACGTAGTTGGTTTGCGATGCCTCCCCGCCGTACTCCACGCAGGCATGGTGAATATCCAGCATGATGTGGTGCAGGCGCGCATCCACTTTCTCCGCCTTCCAGCCGAGACGCGCGGCGTTTTGCGCCATCTCGAGGCCGGAGGTGGCCACGCCGCCCGCGTTAGCGGCCTTGCCCGGCGCAAACAGCACGCCCGCGTCCAGGAACAGGTCCGTGGCGTCGATGGTGGTTGGCATGTTCGCCCCTTCGGCCACCGCTTTCACGCCATTGCTAATCAGCGTCCGGGCGGCATCCACGTCCAGTTCGTTTTGCGTCGCGCATGGCAGGGCGATATCCACCGGCACGCCCCACGGCTGTTTACCTTCCAGATAGGTCAGGCCAAACTCACGGGCATAATCCGCTACCCGACCGTCACGGCTGGCTTTGATTTCGCACAGACGCGCCAGTTTTTCTGCCGTAAAGCCAGCTTCATCCACTACGGTGCCGCTGGAGTCGGAGGCGGTCACCACGCGCGCGCCAAACGCCATCGCTTTCTCGATAGCGTACTGCGCCACGTTGCCGGAGCCGGAGACCGCCACGCGCATCCCCTCGAAGCTCAGCCCGTGACGCTTAAGCATCGCTTCAGTGAAATAGACCAGACCGTAACCCGTCGCTTCCGGGCGAATCAGGCTGCCGCCAAACGACAGACCTTTGCCGGTAAAGACGCAGGCGCTGTTGTTGGAGAGCTTTTTCATCATCCCGGCCATAAAGCCCACTTCACGACCCCCCACGCCGATATCTCCGGCGGGAACGTCGGTGTCCGGCCCAAGGTGGCGATAGAGTTCAGTGACCAGCGCCTGGCAGAAGCGCATCACTTCGCCTTCGCTCTTGCCTTTCGGATCGAAATCACTCCCGCCTTTACCGCCGCCCATCGGCAGGGTAGTGAGCGCATTTTTAAAGGTCTGCTCGAAGCCGAGGAACTTCAGAATAGACAGGTTCACCGAAGGATGGAAGCGCATCCCGCCCTTAAACGGCCCAATGGCGGAGTTAAACTGCACGCGCCATGCGCGGTTGACCTGCACCTGATTGCGATCGTCCACCCACGCCACGCGGAACTGGATGACGCGCTCTGGCTCTACCAGACGTTCAAGCAGCGCCATCTGGCGGTAGCGCGGATTTTCCTCAAGGAAGGGCCACAGGGTGGTCATGACTTCACGAACGGCCTGGGCAAACTCGCTTTGGTGCGGGTCGCGCTGCTGAACATGGGCAAGAAAGCTTTCCAGAGAGCGTGTCTGATCCATAGATATAAGAACCTCTTATAATAATTTATGCGTGTGGCGGAGATGTTTTGTGTCGTTTTTTTGACTATACCACCCGCACCGCTTTGAGAGGCAAGCAGAAATTTATGCTGCAAGGGAAATTAATGACAGGGCGCGCGTCATAACTAAAAGCGATGACGAGATACATTAAAGATCCCGTCCGGATCGACCGTTATAGATATAAACGATGCAAAGGAAACAAAGTCTATGAACCGTTACGCAATGGCCGCGTTATGTTTGATGGTGTCCGCCGGGGCACAGGCTGATCGCATTCGCCCGGATGTCGAGGTTAACGTGCCGCCAGAGGTCTTTAGCGCTGGCGGCCAGCGTGCGCAGCCGTGTAATCAGTGCTGTATCTATCAGGATCAAAACTATTCCGAAGGCGCAGTGGTCAGGGCGGATGGCGTGCTGTTGCAGTGCCAGCGTGATGAACGCACCCTCAGTACAAACCCGCTGGTCTGGCGTCGCGTAAAAGAATAAACGCTTCCAGCAGCGGTATATCCGCCGGGGCTAAATCATACGTGAACGCGTCTTCTGGCGTACACCATACCAACGCCGAGTGATAATGCGCCTTCAGCTCACCGCTAAATTCAGGCACATGCCAGGCGTGGAGGTGAATCAGCCGCTGCGACACCTCCCGCTGGTGGCTTGCCACATACCGCGCGGGCACGGCCTCAATGCCGAGCTCTTCGCGCAGTTCGCGGATCAGCGCTTCCGGCTGGGTCTCACCGGCTTCAACCTTCCCGCCCGCAAATTCCCACATTCCTGGCTGATCGGCATGTTCGGGACGCTGCGCAAGCAAAATCTTGCCCTCATTTTCGAGGATGGCCGCAACCACATCGAGTGTTTTCAGCATGTTCGTCAATAATTAATAGCGAAAAACGACATATTATCGTGCCCTTCCAAAGAGTCCAGTCATCAGGAGAATCAGGTGAAAGAGATATCCGCCTGGGTTGCGCCCATGGAAACCCTTCCCGTCAGCCTTAGCCCCATCGCCGCCATGCAGAAAAAACACTTCGGCGCGGTGCTGAACCCCACTCGCTGGTGGGGGCGTATGCCGCGTCTTTTCTGGCTGGTGGCGCTGTTTGTCGGCTATCTGGAGCGGCGCAAGGCGCGTTTGACCCCGGTTCTGCGATCGCTACTAATGACGCGGGTCTCGCAGATCTGCCACTGCGCATTTTGTATTGATGCCAACAGCCTGCGTCTGGCCGAGCGGAGCGGGGCGCTGGAGAAAGTGCAGGCCATCAGCGACTGGCAAAATTCCACCCTGTTCAGCGAAGAGGAGCGCGCGGCGCTGGCCTATGCGGAAGCGGTCACCGCCACGCCGCCTGAGGTGGATGAAAATATCAAAAGCCTGCTGAAGCGCCACTTTACGGAAGAGACCATCACCGAAATGACGGCTCTGATTGCCTTTCAGAATCTTTCCGCCCGCTTTAACGCCGCGCTGGATATCCCGACTCAGGGGCTGTGCGCCACGTTTAAAGGTAAACCACATGCTGGATAAACATCTGCACCCCCGGCTGAAACCCGGGTTAAATCAGCTGGCCGCCGCGCTGGATAAACCGTTTATCACGCCTGATGGCTTAACGCTCGCCGGGTTTGCGATTGGCGTGCTGGCGTTACCTTTTCTGGCGCTGGGCTGGTATCCGGCGGCGCTGATCCCCATTGTGCTGAACCGGCTGCTGGATGGTCTGGACGGCGCGCTGGCGCGTCGCCGTGGCCTGACGGACGCGGGAGGATTTCTTGATATCGCCCTCGACTTCCTGTTTTACGCCCTGGTGCCGTTTGGTTTTGCGCTGGCCGCTCCGGCTGATAATGCGATCGCCGCCGCCTGGCTGCTTTTCGCGTTTATGGGGACGGGCAGCAGTTTTCTGGCCTTTGCCGCGCTGGCGGGGAAGCATGATATCGACAACCCCGGCTATGCGCACAAGTCGCTTTATTACATTGGAGGATTAACGGAAGGAACAGAGACCATCGCGCTGTTTGTGCTGTGCAGCCTGTTTCCGGCGCATTTCGCGCTCTTTGCATGGGTGTTTGGCGCGTTGTGCTGGCTGACCACCACAACGCGCATCTGGAGCGGTTATATCACGCTGAAGTCACTTCCCCGCTAGCGTGCGCTCTCCGGTCCGCGCTCCCCGGTGGAGACCGGGTTCTGCGGATGGCTGCTCCATTCGTACCAGCCGCCGTCGTAGACGGCAACGTTCTGCCAGCCCATGGCGCGGGCGTACATAAAGGCTTCAGACGCGCGCCAGCCGGTACCACAGTAAAACGCAACGTGCTGCTCCGGCAGGATATTCCACGTTTTCCACATGGCGGCAATATCATCGGCGCTGCGCATGGTGCCATCCGGATTGTGGAAATCTTCCATGTGGGTCGCGTCGCTGCCCGCATGGCCCCAACGCGCACCGGCAATTTCACCTTTTGGCTTGATATAGCTGTAGCCGCTGGTTTCACCGATAAACTCTGGCCAGGAACGAATGCTCACCAGCGACGCGTCCTGACGGTGCAGCATTCCCCGGGCCTGCTCCATATCCACCATCAGCTGCGGCTGGCCCGGGATCGGCGCGCCAAAATCAGGGGCTGGCTTCACGTTTGCAGGCGTTCCGCGCTCAACGGGCAGGCTGGCGTCGGACCACGCCTTCCAGCCGCCATCCAGAATCCGCACATCCTTCACGCCCGCGTAGAGCATGATCTGCGCCACGCGCGCGGCGGCATACACGTCGCGACCGTACAGAATGACGGTGGTATCGTGACGGATCCCGTGCTTCGCCAGCATCGCTTTCAGCTTTTCGTCAGAGACCTTATTCCACAGCGGTTCGCTTTCCACTTCATTGGTGTCGATATAGCCCGCGCCGGGAATGTGGCTCAGGAGATAAAGCTTCGGCGCACCCCAGCCAGCCTCGATCACCTTCCACTCTCCGGCTGGTGCGGCGGTAACGGGTTTGCCCTGCTGCAACTGGCGGAACCACTGCGGATAAACTAGCTGTTCGAAATGCGCCAGACGTTGCAGACGGTCGGATTGTTGCAGGGCATCGCTCAGGGTGGAGACGTGGGTAAAGCCCGCTTTCTCCAGCCGTGTTTTGACGGTCTGGTTGTCATTATCGTTGCCATAGAGCGCAACCGGCATGTCTGGCGTAAGCCGATGCTGTTTTGCCCAGCCGCTGAGCTGTTCATCGCTCATTGCCCCAAGCCAGCTGGCAGAGAGATTAAGTGCGGCGGGCTCGTGCCCGGACGTTCCGCTCAGGGTCTGCGGCCAGCCGTTATAGAACGCACTGATGCGCGTATCAATTACCGCGCCGTTTTGCGTCTGAAGCTGAGCCAGCGTGAGGGAGTGGGGCATATCAGCCGCCGTGGAGGAGAGTGAGGCGAGGCCGCAGATCAGGGCCAGCGCGGTCAGTTGAGAAACACGTTTCATCGAAAAACCTGACGTCATTAAAAGAGGGGGGCATTGTCGTCTCTCCTGAAGCCAAAAACATTGCGTTAGCACATTATTGCCAGCGAGAAATCTCAATCACCTCGCCGCCGGGCGGAATATCGTCCTCATCATGCGTGACCAGCACCACCGGGATCCTGCGCTGGCGAGTGACCTCGAATACCCACGCCCGGAATGAGGCGCGCAGCGTTTTATCCAGTCGACTGAACGGCTCGTCGAGCAGCAATGCCTGCGGCTGGGCGAGAAGGGCGCGCAACAGGCTGACCCTGGCGCGCTCGCCGCCGGAAAGGGTCGCCGGATCGCTGGTGTAGTGGTTTGCCAGCCCGGCAGTCTCCAGGGCCTGCTCGACCGCGTTGCGGCGGGCGCGCCCGACGATGTGCGCCGGCAGCGCCAGCATCAGGTTTTGCCCCACGCTGAAGGCGTCAAACAGCAGGGCATCCTGAAACAGAATGCCGATCCCGCGCGTTTCCACGGGGACCATATCGCAGCGACGATCGTTCAGCCACAGCTCGCCGTGCGCCTTAAAATCAGCGGATAACGCCCCTACCATCCAGGCGAAAAGGGTCGATTTCCCACTCCCGGAGGGCCCCATCAGCGTGACGATCTCCCCTGCCGGGACGCGGAAGTTGACCTCATGTAAGAGCGGCGCAATGGTGAGATTTTTCACGGTTAGCATTAACGTAATCCTTGTCTGTGACGGCCCACGAGCCGGGAGAGCAGCGCGGCAAGGGCAAATACGCTGCTGGTCAACAACAACAGACCCAGCGCCCGGCTGGCGAGGATCGGAATGCTGCCGCCGCTGCTGAGGGCGACCGCCTCCGTCGTCAGGGTGGTGAAACGTCCCGCCCCCAGCCAGAGGGTAGGCATGTACTGGGCCATGCTCACGGAAAAGCCGGTGGCAAAGGCCAGCAGGGCCGGACGAACCATCAATGGGCATTTCACTAGCCAGAAAATTTTCGCCCGCCGCCAGCCCAGCGTTCTGGCAGTGAGGATAAGCCGGGGATCGAGCCGGCGCCAGGCCGGTTGCAGCACCAGGAGCATCCACGGGAGGACCCAGAGCATATGGCTCCAGAGCACCGCAGCGTACTGGCCGTCGATGCCCAGCCACAGCGCTACGGCGTATTGCCCGGACACGAGGGGCAGCGCCGGGAGGGCAAGCGGCAGCCAGATCCACACCGCGCCGCGCTGGGATCCCCACTCAAGCCAGAGCATGAGGATGGCCAGCGCTGTCAGGCTGGACAGCAGTCCCAGTGAAAGGCTGTCGCTGACGGGGCCGATGTCGTCCCGGCGTGCCAGCATCAGCAGAACCATCGCACAGAGCACGCCGCACAGCGGCAGTAACCCGCCCAGCACCCGTGCGGGCAGCACACTATGCGAAGCGCGACGAACCCCGGAGGGAGCACGCTGGGCGCGCCGCCATGCCGTCCAGAAGCCGTATCCCACCGCGGCAAGCGCCGCCAGCAGCAGGAGCAACACCAGACACAGCAGCGTTCCCTTGGTTTGCTGCTGCGCATCGCCCTGGGTGAGCCACTGCCAGGCCAGCACCGCCAGCGTAGGCGGGTTGCCCGGCCCGAGCACGATCGCCACATCCACCACGGAAAGCGACCAGGCGAGCACCGCCAGCATCACGGCGCCCAGCGCGGGGGCGATTGCCGGGAGGACGAGCCAGTTGAGCGCCTGCATTCGTCCGTAGCCGAAGGTATGCAGGACAATTTTCTGCTGTACGAGGCGCTTTTCAGGCAGCGCGGCGTAGATTGTCCACAGAACGAACGCACTCTCTTTGACCGCAAGCGTCAGGCCAAGCCCGATACCGTAGCGGTCAAGCTGCGGCGAACAGACTGTACAGAACCGGTAAAACTGCCCCCCTACCGCAAACAGCAGCAGCGCGCTGGTGGCGAAGGCGACGTGCGGCACGGCTAACAGCCACGGCAGACGGGTGCTCAGGCGCTGCCAGCCTTCACCCGGCCAGAGAAGCGCAAGCAGGGTCAGGGCGATAAACAGTGAGCCCAGCGTCGCGATAAGCGTGGAAACCAGCGTGGCGGCCAGCGCCTGCGGCAGCTGCGGGTCGGCAAACAGCGTCGCCCAGTTGCCGGGAGAAAACGCCGGGGCCAGCAGCATGCCGCTGGCGGGAAGCAGGGGCAGATAGATGACCGCCATTGCCGCCCAGACCAGCCCGCTTAGCGGGTTCCGTAGCGGCGAAGCCATTCCTGCTCCAGGGCGTTAACCCAGGCGGCGTGCGGTTCGGGAAGTACATCAGGCGTGCCTGAGGGGGTAAAGGCGCGAAGCTGTTTTGCCGCTTTCGCAGGCAGTTTTTCGCCATCCAGCACGCTCGGGTCACCCCAGACGGCAGGATTAGCTTTGCGGATCTGCGCCTGCGGTGACAGCAGGAAATTCGCCACCACTTTCGCACCTGCGCTCGCGCTGGCGTTTGCCGGGATGGCGACAAAATGGACGTTGCCGATCATGCCTTTGAGAAAGCCGAAACTGTAGCTGTCGGCAGGCAGTTCACCGCTCGCCACCTTTTGCATCGCATGGGCGGGGTTAAAGGTGAGCGACAGGTTCAGACTGCCGCTGGCCAGCAGCGTATCCATGCGCGCAGGCGACGGAGGAAAATCGTTCCCTTCGCGCCATAGCAGGGGGTGCAGCATATCAAGGTAATCCCACAGCGGCGCGGTGACCTGCGCAAAGGTACTGTCTGGCGCGTTTTTTAACGCCTCCGGATGGGCGGTCAGCGCCAGCAGTAGCTGCTCAAGAAACGCCGTGCCGGTAAAATCCGGCGGTCGCGGATAGCTCACCTTGCCAGGGTGCTGTTGGGCGTATAGCAGCAGCGCGTGGGGATCTGCCGGTGGTGACGGCATACTCGCTTTACGGGCGATAAAGGTTAATTGTGCGCCGCCCCACGGGGATTCTGCCCCATCGGTCGGGATGGCAAAATCTTCCGTGACCGGTTTACGGGTATCGACGTAGCGCCAGTTGGGCAGGGTTTGCGCCCAGCCGGTGAGTAGCAGGTTCGCCTCCTTCAGCGTGCGGAAGTTTTCCCCGTTTACCCAGAGCAGATCCACCGATCCGTTACTCTTGCGTCCTGCGGCCTGTTCCGTCTCGATCCGCTTCACCGCGTCGGCGGCATCGGCCAGATGAACGATCTTCAGGTTAATGGCGTAATGCGTTTTCATCTCGCCGCTCACCCAGTCGAGGTAGCGGTTAACGGCCTCATCACCGCCCCAGGCGTTAAACCAGACGGTCTGCCCGGTGGCCTGTTGCTGAATGGATTGCCAGCTCTCTGCGGCGAAGGCAGAGGTTGCCAGCAGCAGACTCGTCAGAAACGCGCAAAAACGCACCCGGCGCATAATGCCTCACTTTTTAATCGAAGGGATGTAACGGGAAAACAGCCAGCGAGTGACCAGCGGTAATAACCCTAACAGTGTAAAGGCGAACAGCAGTCCCGGCGACAGAATATCGCGCAGCGAGGTAAGTTTTCCCAGCTCGCGTCCGGCGTTCAGATAAATGACGGTGGCAGGTAGCATCGCAAGCTGGCTGACCCACCAGTAGTGACGCACCCTGAGACGGGTTAGCCCCATCAGCAAATTGACCAGAAAGAACGGGAACAACGGCATCAGGCGCAGGGCAAAAAGGTAGCGCGCGCCGTCGCGATCCATTCCCGCATCTATCGTGCTCATCTGTGCGGCAAAGCGCCGTTGCACCCAGTCTCGAAGCAGATAACGGCTGACGAGCATGGCAAGCGTGGCGCCGAGCGTCGAGGCAAATGACACCAACAGCGTCGCCTCCCACAGGCTGAAAAGCGCCCCGCCGAGCAGCGTCAGAAGCGCGGCTCCGGGGATCGATAGCGCGGAGAGCAGAACGTAAACCGCAAAATAGAACAGAGCGCTCTGAAGGGGCGCTTGCTCCACACGAGCGAGCAACGTTTGCTGGTGTATTTTTAGCGTGTCGAGGGAGAGCATGCCCGGAGGAAGCAAAACAACAATTAAAACAAATGCGCCCAGAAGGGCGCACAGGAGACTAATTTTTTTAATATTCACTGAAGTTTACAGCTTGAACGTTGCCCATACCGGCGCATGGTCGGACGGCTTTTCCATGCTGCGGATGTCATAGTCGATACCGGTTTCGATGCAGCGTTCGGCCAGGGGGGCGCTCGCCAGCAGCAAATCAATACGCAGGCCCCGGTTGTCATCGAAGCCTTTAGAGCGGTAGTCAAACCACGAGAAACGGTCCTGCGTTTCCGGGTTAGCCGTGCGGAAAGTATCCACCAGCCCCCAACCCAGCAGGCGCTCCATCCACTCGCGCTCCTCCGGCAGGAAAGAGCATTTGCCGGTGCGCAGCCAGCGCTTACGGTTCTCTTCGCCAATACCGATATCCAGATCCGTCGGGCTGATATTCATGTCGCCCATGATAAGCACCGGGTTTTCTTTTTTGAGTTCGGTTGTCAGGTAGTTTTGCAGATCCTGATAAAACTTCGCTTTGGCCGGGAATTTGGTTTCATGATCGCGGCTTTCACCCTGCGGGAAATAGCCGTTGATGACGGTCACATTGCCGAGTGCGGAAGGAATTTCCGCCATGATGATGCGGCGCTGCGCCTCTTCACCGTCACCCGGGAAGCCACGGCGCACCGACACCGGCGTATCTTTGGTCAGCAGCGCAACGCCGTAGTGGCCTTTCTGACCGTGGTAAAAAACGTTATAGCCCAGCTTCGCTACCTCTTCGAGCGGGAACATATCGTCGTGAACTTTTGTCTCCTGCAAGCCGATCACATCTGGCTGATGTTGCTCAACAATCGCTTCAAGCTGGTGAGGGCGGGCACGCAGGCCGTTGATATTAAAAGAGACAAATTTCATAGTCGCTGCCAATGCAAGGTGAATAGTGCAAGGATGGTAGCAGAATTTACGTCGTCTGTTATCCGCTTCGCCCAATTACTGCGACAGATAATGCCAACGGTGCAATATTTGCACCATTTCGGCGCGTTTTGCCCTCGAACAGGGCGTAAACGACCGATAAATTTCGCGAGCGATCACAATTCCAGAATTATATTTGGCCTCTGCATACTCTTTCTTGTTTTCATGCGGCAAAGCGCCGCTTGTCGTAAAAATATTCACTATTTATGCATTATAAGTGAATAACTCCATATTGTAACTCATTGATATTCTGTTACCCAAACCCATTTATGCATTTTTATCGCTGGCTGGCACGAACGCTGCAATCTACATTCACAGTGCAAACACTCAATTATTTAACATTTAAACAACCTTTTATTTACCGGATGAGGTCGCTATGTCTCTGTCAGTTACGCGTGAAAATTTCGATGAATGGATGATGCCGGTATACGCTCCGGCGGCTTTTATTCCGGTACGTGGGGAAGGCTCTCGCCTGTGGGATCAGCAGGGCAAAGAGTATATCGACTTTGCAGGTGGGATTGCGGTGAATGCGCTGGGGCATGCAAACCCGGCGTTGCGGCAGGCGCTGAATGACCAGGCGGCGAAATTCTGGCATACCGGCAACGGTTATACCAACGAACCGGCATTGCGTCTGGCGAAGAAGCTGATCGACGCCACCTTCGCAGAAAAAGTCTTTTTCTGTAACTCCGGCGCGGAAGCGAACGAAGCGGCGCTGAAGTTGGCGCGCAAATATGCGCACGATAAATTCGGCGCGCATAAGAGCGGCATCGTAGCCTTTAAAAATGCTTTCCATGGCCGCACGCTGTTTACCGTCAGTGCGGGCGGTCAGCCCTCATATTCTCAGGATTTTGCGCCGCTGCCGCCGGATATCCGTCATGCGGCGTATAACGATTTACACTCTGCCAGCGAGCTGATTGACGACACCACCTGTGCGGTGATTGTCGAGCCCATGCAGGGGGAAGGCGGCGTCATGCCCGCCCAGAAAGCGTTCCTGCAAGGGCTGCGCGAGCTGTGCGATCGGCATAACGCGGTCCTGATTTTTGACGAAGTCCAGACCGGCGTGGGCCGCACGGGTGAGCTGTATGCCTACATGCACTATGGCGTGACCCCGGATGTGCTCTCAACAGCCAAAGCGCTCGGCGGCGGTTTCCCGGTGGGGGCGATGCTGACCACCGAAAAATTGGCCAGCGTGATGACCGTGGGCACTCATGGCACCACATACGGCGGCAACCCGCTGGCAACCGCTGTCGCCGGACAGGTGCTGGATATCATCAACACCCCTGAGGTGCTGAACGGCGTGAAGCAGCGTCACCAGTGGTTTGTTGAGCGACTCACGGCCATTAACAGCAAAACTGGCCTGTTCAAAGAGATCCGCGGTCTGGGGCTGTTAATAGGCTGTGAGCTTGCCCCTGAGTTTGCCGGCAAAGCGAAGCTGATTTCACAGGAAGCGGCAAAGCAGGGCGTAATGGTGCTGATTGCCGGTGCTAACGTGGTGCGCTTTGCCCCTGCGCTGATCGTCAGCGAGGAAGAGGTCAGAACTGGCTTAGATCGTTTTGCGCTGGCCTGCGAACAGGTGAAGTCCGGGGTGTCATCATGATGGTCATCCGTCCCGTTGCGCACGGCGATCTCGCCGGGCTTATGCAGCTTGCCGGTAAGACAGGGGGCGGGCTGACCTCGCTGCCTGCTGATGAAAAAACGCTGTCGGCGCGCATTGAGCGCGCCCTGCAAACCTGGCAGGGGACGTTGCCAAAAAGCGAACAGGGCTATGTGTTCGTGCTGGAAGATACCGACACGGGAACCGTGGCGGGGATTTGCGCTATCGAGGTGGCCGTCGGGCTTAATGATCCGTGGTACAACTACCGCGTCGGCACGATGGTCCACGCCTCGAAAGAGCTGAACGTTTACAACGCGCTGCCGACGCTCTTTCTCTGTAATGACCATACCGGCGCCAGCGAACTCTGCACCCTGTTTCTCGATCCGGACTGGCGCAAAGAGGGCAACGGTTATCTGCTCTCCAAATCGCGCTTTATGTTTATGGCCGCCTTTCGCGACCGCTTCAACGAAAAAGTGGTCGCGGAGATGCGCGGCGTGATTGATGAGACGGGCTACTCGCCGTTCTGGGAGAGTCTGGGCGAACGCTTCTTCTCCATGGAATTTAGCCGGGCGGATTACCTGTGCGGCACCGGTCAGAAGGCGTTTATCGCCGAGTTGATGCCGAAGCATCCTATTTATACCCATTTCCTAACGCCAGAAGCGCAGGCGGTGATCGGCGAAGTTCACCCGCAAACCGCCCCGGCCCGCGCGGTGCTGGAGAAAGAGGGATTTCGCTACCGTAACTACGTCGACATCTTCGACGGCGGCCCGACGCTGGAATGCGACATTGACCGCGTTCGCGCCATCCGTAAAAGCCGCCTGGTTGAGGTTTCAGAAGGCCAGCCCGCGCCGGGCGAGTGGCCAGCCTGCCTGGTCTCGAACGAGAATTACACCAACTTCCGCGCCATGCTGGTGCGAACCAACCCATCATGCGAGCGTCTGGTACTGACGGCTGCGCAACTGGATGCCCTGAAATGTAACGCTGGCGACACGGTTCGCCTGGTGCGGCTCTGCCCTGAGGAGAAAACAGCATGACTCTATGGATTAACGGTGACTGGGTTACGGGCGAAGGTGACGCGCGGACAAAAACTAACCCGGTCGGCCAGGAGGTGCTCTGGTCTGGGAACGACGCAAGCGCCGGGCAGGTTGAGCAGGCCTGTCAGGCTGCACGCCGCGCGTTTCCGGCGTGGGCGAAACGGCCATTCTTCGAGCGCCAGGCGTTGGTTGAGAAATTTGCTGCGCTGCTGGAGGCCAATAAAGCCGAGCTGACCCGCATCATTGCCTGCGAAACCAGTAAGCCGCGCTGGGAGGCAACAACCGAAGTCACGGCGATGATCAACAAAATTGCGATATCGGTGAAGGCGTACCATACCCGCACCGGCGAGCAGCATACCGAGATGCCAGACGGCGCTGCCACGCTGCGCCACCGTCCGCACGGGGTACTGGCGGTGTTTGGCCCGTATAACTTCCCCGGGCATCTGCCGAACGGGCACATTGTGCCTGCGCTGCTGGCGGGGAATACCGTCATCTTCAAGCCGAGTGAGTTAACCCCCTTAACCGGAGAAGCAGTGGTAAAACTCTGGGAGCAGGCGGGGCTGCCGCCGGGGGTGCTGAATCTGGTGCAGGGCGGGCGTGAAACCGGTCAGGCGCTGAGTGCGCTGAGCGACATTGACGGTCTGCTGTTTACCGGCAGTGCCGGAACGGGCTATCAGCTGCATCGTCAGCTGGCGGGGCAACCGGAAAAAATTCTGGCGCTGGAGATGGGCGGCAACAACCCACTGATTGTGGAAGATCCGGAGGATATCGATGCCGCGGTCCACTTGACCATTCAGTCGGCGTTCATTACCGCCGGACAGCGCTGCACATGCGCCCGCCGCCTGCTGGTTAAGCGCGGCGCGCAGGGGGATGCGTTCCTGAAGCGTCTGGTGGAGGTGAGCGCGCGTCTGGTTCCCGCGAAATGGGATGCCGAGCCGCAGCCGTTTATCGGCGGGCTGATCTCCGGGCAGGCGGCGCTGAACGTACTGAAAGCGTGGCAGGAGCACGTGGCGCGCGGGGCGAAAACCCTGCTGGAGCCGAAGCTGGTTCAGCCCGGCACGTCGCTGCTGACGCCGGGGATTATTGAGATGAGTGCGACAAGCAACGTGACGGATGAAGAGGTCTTTGGCCCGCTGCTGTGCGTCTGGCGCTATGACGATTTTGAGTCGGCGATCGAGATGGCCAACAATACCCGCTACGGCCTGTCGAGCGGCCTGATATCGCCGCATCGCGAGAAATTCGACCAGCTGCTGCTGGAAGCGCGCGCCGGGATCGTGAACTGGAACAAACCGCTGACCGGTGCGGCGAGCACTGCGCCGTTTGGTGGCGTAGGGGCGTCGGGCAACCATCGCGCCAGCGCCTGGTATGCCGCCGATTACTGCGCGTGGCCGATGGCAAGCCTGGAAACCCCGGCGCTGACGCTGCCGGAGACGTTGAATCCGGGGCTGGATTTTACTGAGGGTGACGCCCATGAAAGCGCGTGAGGTTAACTTTGACGGCCTCGTGGGGCTGACGCACCACTATGCCGGGCTGTCGTTCGGTAATGAAGCCTCGACGAAGCACCGTTTCCAGGTCTCGAACCCGAAGCTGGCGGCGAAGCAGGGGCTATTGAAAATGAAGGCGCTGTCCGATGCCGGTTTCCCGCAGGCGGTGATCCCACCGCAGGAGCGCCCAAACGTGGCCGTGCTGCGCCAGCTGGGGTTCAGCGGTACGGATGAACAGGTGGTGGAAAAAGCAGGCACGCAGACGCCACACCTGCTTTCCGCAGCCAGTTCAGCCTCCTCGATGTGGGTGGCGAATGCCGCCACCGTTGCGCCGTCGGCGGATACGCTGGACGGCAAAGTGCATCTGACCGTTGCTAACCTGAACAACAAATTCCACCGCGCCAGCGAAGCGGAGACCACCGGGCGCGTGCTGCGCGCCATTTTTAATCATGATGCGCATTTCGAGGTACATTCGGCGCTGCCGCAGGTCGCGATGTTTGGCGATGAAGGGGCGGCAAACCACAACCGTCTGGGCGGCGACTATGGCGAGCCGGGTTTGCAGCTGTTTATCTATGGACGGGAAGAGGGCGGCCACGCCGCGCCGGTTCGTTATCCGGCGAGACAAACCTTAGCCGCAAGCCAGGCGGTTGCGCGGCTGAACCAGGTTAATCCTTCTCAGGTGATTTTTGCCCAGCAAAATCCGCAGGTGATCGACCTGGGCGTGTTTCATAACGACGTCATTGCCGTTTCCAACCGTCAGGTGCTGTTCTGCCACGAGCAGGCGTTTGCCCATCAGGAAAAGTTGCTGGCCACGCTGCGCGAACGCGTGCCGGGATTTATGCCGATTCAGGTGCCCACGCGGGCGGTAAGCGTGCAGGACGCGGTCGAAACGTATCTGTTCAACAGCCAGCTGCTGAGCCGGGATGACGGCAGCATGATGCTGGTGCTGCCGCAGGAGTCCCGAAACCATCAGGGCGTCTGGCGCTATCTCAGCGAACTGGTGCAGGCGGATAACCCGATTGATGAACTGCGCGTGTTTGATCTTCGGGAAAGTATGGCCAACGGCGGGGGACCGGCGTGCCTGCGACTACGCGTGGTGTTAACGCCGGAGGAATTGCAGGCCGTGAATCCGGCGGTGATGATGAACGACACGCTGTTCAATACTCTCAATGACTGGGTGGACCGCTATTATCGTGACCGTCTGGTTCAGGCCGATCTGGTTGATCCGCAGCTGCTGCGCGAAGGCCGCGAAGCGCTGGATGCATTATCAACCATCCTGCAACTGGGATCGGTTTATCCGTTCCAGCGCTAAGGAGACGATATGGAAAACTTACTGGCGCTGACGCTGGCCGAAGAGACACCGGAGCGGCAAGAGGGGGCAGGCCCTTCGTTCCACTGGCGATGGCTGGGGCCGGGCGTGCTTGAACTCACGCCGACGGGGAAATATAACCTGTCGCTGCTGCTTTCTACCGGCATTCACGGAAACGAAACCGCGCCCGTGGAGATTGTCGAACTATTGCTGCGCGCGCTGTATCGCGCAGAGATCACGCTGCACTGCCGTCTGCTGGTGGTACTGGGAAATCCGCCTGCGCTGGCGCAAAATAAACGGTATCTCGTGAGCGACATCAACCGCATGTTTGGTGGTCGCTGGGCGCAGTTTCCACAGAGTGATGAGACGACTCGCGCGCAATGGCTGGAGAAGGTGGTCACGGCGTTTTTTGCCGGGGCGGGGGAAACGCGCTGGCACCTTGATCTGCATACGGCCATTCGCGCCTCGTACCATGTGCGTTTTGGCGTGTTACCGCAGCGTCATCAGCCGTGGGATGAGGCGTTTCTGACCTGGCTTGGCGATGCGGGGCTGGAGGCACTGGTCTTCCACCAGACGCCAGGCGGCACGTTTACCCACTTCACCTGCGAGAATGTTGGCGCGTTATCCTGCACCCTGGAGCTGGGAAAAGCGCTGCCGTTCGGGCAAAACGACCTGACGCGTTTTACCCCTACGCATCAGGCGCTCCGGGCGTTGCTAGCCGGGGTTGCGCCGGAACCCACCCGGGAACCCGTCGTGCGCTATCGGGTCGTGCAGCAGATCACGCGTCAAAGCGAGGCTTTCCAGCTTCATATGGCACCCCATACGCTGAACTTTACGCCGTTTCGCCAGGGCGTCCTGCTGGCGGAAGATGGTGAGACGCGCTATGCGGTACAGAAATCCACGGAATATGTTTTATTTCCTAATCCGTCGGTCGCGTTTGGTTTGCGAGCAGGTCTGATGCTGGAAAAAATGCCCTGAACGTCTCCCCTCGCGCAGACCGGAGGGGAAATGAAGAATAAATTTCTTAGCGTTAAAAGCGCTCTGGTATTGTTTGCGGAATATTCCTGGAGAATTGCTTTATTATTAAACGGCACTTCGCTATACTTCTCCATAATCTCTTTAAAATCATCCTGTTGAATATTTTTGTTTCATCTCTCCACGCTTTTTCCTTAATTTCTCCACAATTGGCGAAAAGTTGTTTTTTACACTTTCATTGTTTTACCGTTGCTCTGACTAATTGACGATAAACGCCGTAAAGTTAATCTCGTCAACACGGCATAGCGCCGAAGAATAACTGAAAGTAAGGAAAGACATTATGCGTAAATTAACTGCACTGTTTGTTGCCTCTACCCTGGCTCTGGGCGCTACCAGCATGGCGTTCGCCGCCGATACCGCGACCACTACCGCCGCGCCGACGGAAGGCAAAATGATGATGCATCATAAAGGCAAGCCGGGTATGCACCATGAGATGATGATGTTTAAAGATCTGAACCTCACCGATGCGCAGAAGCAGCAGATCCGCGACATCATGAAAAGCCAGCGTGACCAGATGAAACGTCCTCCGCTGGAAGAGCGCCGCGCAATGCATGACATCATTGCCAGCGACAGCTTCGATAAAGCAAAAGCGGAAGCGCAGATCGACAAAATGGCCGAGCAGCATAAAGCACGCATGCTGGCCCACATGGAAACCCAGAACAAGATTTACAACATTCTGACGCCGGAACAGAAAAAGCAATTTAATGCCAATTTTGAGAAGCGTCTGACAGAACGTGCAGCGCCGGAAGGTAAAATGCCTGCACCAACCGAATAATCGGTTCACTCTCTTAAGACCGCCGGGCTCCTGTCTACAAAAGCGAAAACGCTGTGGACAGGACCGGCGGTTTTTCTTTTATCCCATGCCTAAGGTCTGGCCTGACTGCTGCCGATAATACGTCTGTGAAAATGCCCTGGCGCACGGTGCGTCCTTCAGGAGTGGTCATGGAATTCTTTGATATCCGTAAAATGCCGGTCAGTCTCTGGCGTAATGGTGCGGGTGAGACGCGTGAGATTTGCTGTTTTCCTCCCGCGACGCGGGATTTTTTCTGGCGGGCCAGTATTGCCTCCATCGCCAGTAACGGCGAATTCTCCGCGTTCCCGGGCGTTGACCGGGTGATTACGCTGCTGGAAGGCGGCGAGGTGACCCTGGATGCAGGCAGGGCGTTTTGTCATACTCTGAAGCATCACCAGCCTTACCGATTTGCGGGCGATCTGGCGGTGAAAGCCGTGCTCACAGAGGGGCAGATGTCGATGGACTTCAACATCATGACCCGACGGGATTGCTGCCAGGCAAAGGTGCGCGTTGCTACCCGAACGTTCACTACCTTCGCGTCACGCGGTGGGGTGGTCTTTGTCTTAAGTGGCGCCTGGCAACTGGGCGACAAATTACTGACCGCCGATCAGGGTGCCAGCTGGGAAGCGGGCAGTCATACCCTCCGTTTACTGGAAACGAAGGGGTCGCTGCTGTTCAGTGAAATTACCTGGCTGCCGGGTCACTGAGGACGATGATCTCATATTTTCCGGTTAATAATGGCTTACAGAGAATTTTGTAACCATCCTGATCGAACCCGGCAGGGGTGCGCAGCAGGGCGGTAGCGTCATCCAGGCTTTCAACGGCGCCAAGCCAGAGCCAGTTGCGGATGATGTGATAATGCGTCATCGCATCGCGGGTTTCTTTCAGCGCCACCGCGCCTTCCCACGGCCAGCAGTTAACGCTGATAGAGGCCAGGCCCGCCATAAACCGGGCATGATGTTCTTCAACGCTCTCTTTTCCACAACACGCCCCGGCGCAGCGTTTCAGCGCGGAGCGGAAACAGGCGCGACCGCGGGTGGTGGCTTCCAGTCCTAACAGGCCGTAACAAAGCTGTAATTCATCAGCCAGGGATTGCAGGGCTTGCAGTGCGGCACGTTTGTTGGCAAACAGACCGTAAAGATTGGGTTCATGCGAAAAATCCACTTCCCGGGCATAAACAACCTGCGGTTTTCCTGCGTTAACCTGCAAGGAACACAGCTGGCGGTTGCGGCGCAGGCGTTTGTTAAACAGCGGCTGCTGTTCCTTGATGAGCCGGGCTTCGAGCAGAAGCGCGCCCAGTTCGCCTGCCGTCTCGATCCAGGTGATCCGCCGGGACTGCCTGAGCATCGATGCTTCATCCGGCGTACGCAGGTGCGACATCACCCGGCTGCGGATATTCACGCTTTTGCCGATATAGAGCGGCATGGTATCGCTGTCGCCGTGGAAGAAATAGACGCCAGGCTGTTTAGGCAGAGCCTCAAGCCAGGGGCGAAGATGCTCGGGATATTCGTAGATAGCCGCCGCTTCAAACTCAAGACGCGGGGCGGATTGACGCCTGCTCACATACTGCTCCATATACTGTTCAGGCATACAGTGTAGCAGGTGTTCGGTGGTTAAAAAAGAGCCGGGTGGCGGTTACGCCTTACCCGGCCTGTAAAACTGAGTTACCGTTTTGCTTTTACTTTTTCCAGAAATCATCAAACACCGTAATCGGCGGACGGCGCTTGTGCTCGGTTTTCAGATACCAGCCTTCGATAATTTTGGCGGTACCTTCGTCGAGCGTTTTGCCTTCCAGATAATCATCGATGTTGTCATATGTGACGCCCAGCGCCGCTTCATCCGGCAGGGAAGGGCGATCGTCCTCCAGGTCCGCCGTTGGCGCCTTCTTATACAGGTGCTCCGGGCAGCCCAGCGCCGCCAGCAGTTGCTTGCCCTGACGCTTGTTCAGGCGGAAGAGGGGGTTGATATCCGTGCCGCCATCGCCGTATTTGGTGAAGAAGCCGGTGATGGCTTCCGCGGCGTGGTCGGTGCCGACGACGACCCCTTTGGTCATCCCTGCGATACTGTACTGCGCTTTCATGCGCTCACGGGCTTTCTCGTTGCCGCGAACAAAATCGCTCAGTTCAATACCGGCTTCACGCAAGGCCTGCTCGCTTGCCAGTACCGAACCTTTGATGTTTACGGTAAGAACACGGTCCGGCTGAATAAACGCGATCGCATCCTGACAGTCCTGCTCGTCGGCCTGCACGCCATACGGCAGACGTACGGCAATAAATTGCAGCGCGGTGTCACCGGTCTCGTCACGCAGCTCGGAGATGGCCATCTGGCTCAGCTTGCCGGCCAGAGTGGAATCCTGACCGCCGCTGATACCCAGCACCAGCGTCTTCAGGAAAGGGTGTGCAGACAGGTAAGCTTTCAAAAAATCAACGCTACGACGGATCTCTTCATTGGCATCAATCGCAGGTTTCGCGCCCAGCGCCTGAATAATTTCTTGTTGCAGAGCCATTACGCCCTCCCTATGCAGAACCAAACAGAAAGTGTGATCTGTTAAAACTAACCCTTTGTCGGGGAAACGACAAGGATCACAGTTTTGAGTGTACTGTTTTACAGCGATTTAGCAGCTTACCGTTGTTTTATTAGAATTTTCCGAAATTCGTCTGGCGTAACTCGCAAAGTTGAACAATAGTAATTTTTATCCCATGCTTAGTTAACACGCTGATAAACAAGAGGACGGAATATGAACAAGAACGTAGCAGGAATTTTAAGCGCAGCGGCGGTACTGACTATGCTGGCAGGGTGTACAGCTTACGATCGCACCAAAGATCAGTTCACACAGCCAGTGGTAAAAGACGTCAAAAAAGGCATGACGCGTTCCCAGGTTGCAGCCATTGCCGGTAAACCTTCTTCAGAAGTTACTATGATCCACGCGCGTGGTACCTGCCAGACCTATATTCTGGGTCAACGTGATGGTAAGGCAGAGACCTACTTTGTCGCCCTGGATGATACGGGTCACGTGATCAATTCTGGTTACCAGACCTGTGCCGAATACGACACCGACCCACAGGCACCTAAGGCACAGTAAGCCTGCTTGCCTGAGAGCGTTAACAAACCGGCCGGAAGGCCGGTTTTTTTATGCATACGTGAATCTTATTTCTTGGCGCGAATTATTTGCCTGAAATGTGAAGGTAGTCAACAAGCCAGGTCAATGAGAGACAATTTCAGTCTATCCAGAATTATCCCCTCCCTGTACCATTGCGTATACTCACTTCAACGATAAACAATGTTCAGCACACTGCCCGTCAGCCAGGATAGCGAGTCGAGTGATAGCGAGACGGCGGGTAGCCAAACAAGAGGGAAGTTATCATGGAAAAGAAACATATCTATCTGTTTTGCTCTGCGGGCATGTCCACTTCGCTGCTGGTTTCCAAAATGCGCGCGCAGGCCGAAAAATATGAAGTCCCTGTGGTGATTGAGGCGTTTCCGGAAACGCTGGCGGGCGAGAAGGGCCAGAAAGCAGACGTTATTTTACTCGGGCCGCAAATTGCTTATATGCTGCCAGAAATTCAACGTCTGCTACCCAATAAGCCGGTCGAAGTGATCGATTCCGTTTTATACGGCAAGATTGATGGTTTAGGTGTATTAAAAGCTGCCGTTGCGGCGATTAAAAAAGCTGCTAATTAATTTTTTATTTTTCCCGTCAAAGAGTTATTTCACACACAATCTGCCGTAACGATCGTTGCGGCCTTTAAGGGTATTTTCCTATGAGTAAAGTCATCGCTTCACTTGAAAAGGTACTCCTTCCTTTTGCTGTTAAAATAGGAAAGCAGCCTCACGTTAATGCCATTAAGAACGACTTTATTAAATTAATGCCGTTGACATTAGCCGGGGCAATGTTCGTTTTAATTAACAACGTTTTTCTGAGCTTTGGAGAAGGTTCCTTTTTTTATTCATAGGAATTAGGTTAGATGCTTCAACTATTGAAACCCTTAATGGTTTAAAAGCCATTGGCGGCAACGTATACAACGGTACGTTGGGTATTATGTCGCTAATGGCGCCTTTCTTTATTGGAATGGCGCTGGCGGAAGAGCGTAAAGTGGATCCGCTGGCGGCAGGCTTACTGTCCATTGCCGCGTTCATGACCGTCACACCGTACAGCGTGGGCGACGCTTATGCCGTTGGCGCCAACTGGCTGGGTGGGGCAAACATCATTTCCGGTATTATTATCGGGCTGGTGGTGGCCGAAATGTTCACCTTCATTATTCGCCGTAACTGGGTTATCCGCTTGCCGGATAGCGTTCCGGCCTCTGTTTCTCGTTCATTTTCCGCGTTGATTCCGGGCTTCATTATTCTCTCCATCATGGGGATTATTGCCTGGGCGCTCTCTCACTGGGGAACTAACTTCCACCAGATCATTATGGACTCTATCTCAACGCCGCTGGCGTCGATGGGTAGCGTGGTCGGTTGGGCGTATGTCATCTTTACCTCCCTGCTGTGGTTCTTCGGCGTGCATGGTTCACTGGCACTGGCGGCGCTGGACAGCGGTATTATGACCCCATGGGCACTGGAAAACGTCGCGCTTTACCAGCAGTACGGCTCCGTCGATGCGGCGCTGGCGGCCGGTAAAACCTTCCATGTGTGGGCGAAGCCGATGCTTGACTCCTATATCTTCCTGGGCGGTACCGGGGCGACGTTGGGTCTGATCATCGCGGTCTTTATTGTCTCTCGCCGCGCTGACCATCGTCAGGTTGCGAAGCTGGCCCTGCCGTCAGGCATCTTCCAGATTAACGAGCCGATCCTGTTTGGTCTGCCAATTATCATGAACCCGGTGATGTTCATTCCCTTCATCCTGGTTCAGCCGCTGCTGGCCGCGATTACGCTGACGGCGTACTACCTGGGCATTATCCCGCCGGTGACCAACATTGCGCCGTGGACGATGCCGGCTGGTCTGGGCGCGTTCTTCAACACCAATGGTAGCGTGGCCGCCTTCCTGCTGGCGATATTCAACCTTGGGATTGCAACCCTGCTCTACATGCCGTTCGTGGCGATTGCGAACAAGGCCGCAACGGTTATCGATGAAGAAGAGAGCGAAGAGGATATCGCCCTCGCACTGAAATTCTAAAATTGCACGGCGCGGGGCAACCCGCGCCAGCGGAAAGGAGCTTAAAAAATGTTAGATTTAGAGAGTATCGTTGCCGAAGAAACCGCAGAGAACGATCTGGAAGAGGTGGTGATGGGCTTCATCATCAACTCCGGGCAGGCACGCAGCCTGGCGTATGCGGCGCTTAAGCAGGCTAAGCAGGGCGACTTCGTTGCCGCGAAAACCATGATGGAGCAGTCCCGTACGGCGTTAAACGAAGCGCATCTGGTGCAGACGAAGCTTATCGAAAGCGACCAGGGCGAAGGGAAGATGAAAGTGAGTCTGGTGCTGGTACATGCGCAGGATCATCTGATGACCTCCATGCTGGCGCGCGAGCTGGTAGCGGAGCTCATCGAGCTTCACGAGAAGATGCAATAAGTCAGGATGAAGTAGCAGGAGGTCAGCACGATGGAAATCAAAACCGCACATGAGCAGCAGCTGTTTAATGGCAAAAATTTTCACGTGGTGATTTACAACAAAACGGAGAGCGCCAGCGGTCTGCACCAGCATGACTACTACGAGTTCACGATTGTTCTGACCGGCCGCTACTATCAGGAGATCAACGGTAAGCGCGTCCTGCTTGAGCGTGGCGATTTCGTCTTCCTGCCGATGGGATCTTATCACCAGAGCTTTTATGAGTTTGGTGCGACACGCATTCTGAACGTAGGGGTGAGCAGGCGTTTCTTCGAGAAGCACTATCTGCCGCTGGTGCCGTTCTGCTTTGTGGCGTCACAGGTGTATCGCGTTAAAAATGAGTTTATGACCTGGATTGAAACGGTTATCGCCTCGCTGAATTTCCGCGACAATGAATTTGATGAATTTATTGAAACTGTGACGTTCTACGTCATGAATCGCCTCCGCCATCACCGTGAAGAACAGCAGGTGGTGGATGATATTCCTCAGTGGCTGCGTAGTACCGTGGAGCTGATGCACGACAAAGGACAGTTCAGCGATAACGCCCTGGAGAATATGGTGGCGCTGTCGGGTAAATCGCAGGAATATTTGACGCGCGCCACGCAGCGTTATTACCGTAAAACGCCTGTGCAAATTATTAATGAAATCCGCATTAACTTTGCCAAAAAACAGCTGGAAATTACTAATTACTCTGTCACCGATATCGCTTACGAATCGGGTTACAGCAGTCCCAGTCTGTTTATTAAAACCTTTAAAAAATTGACTTCATTCACACCGAACAGTTACCGCAAAAATTTAACGGTAATTAATTAACTTTCGGCGGTTTATCCGCCAGGAACAGTGACGTAATGGCTTGCCCAAATAGCGGGAAGAGCACGCTATACCTTGCAGGCGATTAACCTGATACGCTAAGGGAGATATTATGCAACAGAAATTAAAAGTCGTAACCATTGGTGGCGGCAGCAGCTATACCCCGGAATTACTTGAAGGTTTCCTGAAACGGTATCATGAATTACCGGTCAGCGAATTATGGCTGGTGGATGTTGAAGAAGGTCAGGAGAAGCTGAATATTATTTTTGAACTGTGCAAACGCATGGTTGAAAAAGCGGGCGTGCCCTTAACCGTGCATAAAACGCTGGATCGTCGCCTGGCACTGAAAGATGCTGACTTCGTGACCACGCAGCTGCGCGTCGGCCAGCTGAAGGCGCGTGAGCTGGACGAGCGCATTCCGCTGAGCCACGGTTATCTGGGCCAGGAAACCAACGGGGCAGGTGGCCTGTTTAAAGGCCTGCGTACTATTCCGGTCATTTTTGACATCATTAAAGACGTGGAGGAGATCTGCCCGAACGCCTGGGTGATTAACTTTACCAACCCGGCCGGGATGGTCACCGAGGCAGTCTATCGCCATACCGGTTTCAAACGCTTTATCGGCGTCTGCAATATTCCGATTGGCATGAAGATGTTCATCCGCGATGTACTGGAACTGACCGAGCACGATGATCTGTCCATTGACCTGTTCGGCCTGAATCACATGGTCTTTATCAAAGATGTGATTGTGAACGGGCAATCGCGCTTTGCGGAACTGCTCGACGGCGTCGCCTCTGGTCGCCTGACTGCGGCCTCGGTGAAAAACATCTTCGATCTGCCGTTCAGCGAAGGGCTGATCCGCTCCCTGAATCTGCTGCCGTGCTCGTATCTGCTTTACTACTTCAAGCAGAAAGAGATGCTGGCCATTGAAATGGGCGAATACTACAAAGGTGGCGCACGCGCTCAGGTTGTGCAGAAAGTAGAGAAGCAGCTGTTTGATTTGTATAAAGATCCGAACCTGAACGTCAAACCGAAAGAGCTGGAGCAGCGCGGCGGGGCATACTATTCGGATGCGGCGTGTGAAGTGATTAACGCCATTTACAATGACAAGCAGGCCGAGCACTATGTGAACGTTCCCCATCACGGGCACATCGACAATATCCCGGCAGACTGGGCCGTTGAGATGACCTGCATCCTTGGACGCGAGGGTGCAAAACCGCATCCCCGCATTACCCACTTCGACGATAAGGTGATGGGGCTGATTCACACCATCAAAGGCTTTGAAGTGGCGGCGAGCAATGCTGCCCTGAGCGGCGAACTGAATGACGTGCTGCTGGCGCTGAATCTCAGCCCGCTGGTGCATTCTGACCGTGACGCTGAAAAACTCGCGAGTGAGATGATCCTGGCGCATGAAAAATGGCTGCCAAACTTTGCTGCAACGGTTGAGAAACTGAAACTCACACACCGTTAAGAGGAGGCGCGATGGAAAACCTGCTGATCGTCAATGCCGATGATTTTGGCCTGTCAAAAGGGCAGAACTACGGCATTATTGAAGCCTGTCGCCGGGGCGTCGTGACCTCTACAACAGCGCTCATCAACGGTGAGGCGGTGGAACATGCGGCGCAGTTAAGCCGTGAGCTGCCCGAGCTGGGCGTGGGCATGCATTTTGTGCTGACGCTTGGGTTGCCCCTTTCACCGATGCCGGGTCTGACGCGCGAGGGAAAACTGGGGAAATGGATTTGGGAAATGGCGGAGCAGGACGCTCTGCCGCTCGATGAGATTGCCCGCGAGCTGGAGTGCCAGTTTAACCGCTTTGTGGATGTGTTTGGCCGCGAACCTACCCATATTGACAGCCATCATCATGTGCATATGATCCCGGCGATTTTCCCGCTTGTGGCAGAGTTTGCGCAACGTAAAGGCGTGGCGATGCGCGTGGATCGTGAGGTGCGCGGGTTGCCGGACGTCGCGGTGACGTCAACGGAGGGGTTCAGCAGCGCATTTTATGGCGACGAGATCGATGAAGCGCTGTTCCTGAAGGTGCTGGATGGCTCCGCCGCAAAAGGGGAGCGCTCGCTTGAGGTAATGGCGCACCCGGCGTTTGTCGATGAGATAGTACGTAAGAGCGCCTACTGCTGGCCGCGTCTGGCAGAACTGGATGTGCTGACATCGGCGTCGTTAAAGTATGCGATTGCCGAGCGTGGGTATCGTCTGGGGACGTTCAGGGATCTTTGAGGCAAAGCCCGGTGGCGAGGTAAAAGCAAAACGGTAACCTTTTGGTTACCGTTTTTATTGTTTTCTCCCTCTCCCAGGGGAGAGGGCCGGGGTGAGGGCTTCAGGTTTTTTACGCCGGTATCTGGTCAATCTTACTGCTGCGCGACCACACGCGGTGCGCGGCGAGCAGGTCAAACAACCGGGTCATAAACGCATCATCGACGTTATCACCTTCGACAATGCCTTCTTCCCCTTGATCCGGTACCTTCAGCAGAGTTTTAAACTTCCGCGCATCGCCTGCCAGAGCGATTGGCTTCAGGTGCTTATAGGCTTCCAGCAGATAATAGGCGGCATCACCGTTACCGAGCAGGCTCTCAACGTCGCCGCACGGCATAATCACCGCATCAACCGTCAGCGACGGTGCTCCGGCGAAGGTCGCGGCAATCGGCAGGACGGAGCCATCATCGGCCGTCACTTCACCCATACGAGAGTAAAGCAGTTTGGCATGTACGCCCTGGGTTTTGAGCGCCCGCATGATCCCCAGTACGTCGCTGGCGCGCGGTTTATCGTTCAGCAGAATAGCCACTACGCGGCCTTTAATTGACCCGCCAGGTACCGCGTACAGGCTCAGGGACGGATCCTTCTTCAGCCCGTTCACGTCTTTTGGCGGTGCGGCATGGTATTGCTCATCGGTGAGCGTGATGCCGAGATTATTCGCCACGCCCTGAGCAAGCTGGATATCAATATGCGCCAGATGGTCGACCACGCGCTCGCGAATGTAGGTACGCACCACTTTGCTCAGCTCAAAGCTGAAACCGCCGATAATGTGCTGCTGTTCAATCGGGGTCTGGCTGTTCCAGAACAGGCGAGGCTGAGCGTAATATTCGCCGAATGACGGGCTGCGCTCGCGAATTTTTGTTCCATCCACGCGCTCCTGATACGACTCGAATCCGCCACGTTTTGGCCCCGGCGGGGTTTCACGCGGCCAGTTATCGTTAATGGAGTTTGGCTCGTAGTTCGCCGGGTTGGTATCGATATCCTGGCGATGCATCCCGTCACGCTGGAAGTTATGGTACGGGCAGGTCGGACGGTTGATAGGAATTTCGTGGAAGTTCGGTCCGCCGAGACGGCTGATCTGCGTATCGGTATAAGAGAACAGACGGCCCTGGAGCAGCGGATCGTTGGTGAAATCCAGCCCCGGCACAATATGGCCCGGGTGGAACGCAGCCTGCTCATTCTCCGCGAAGAAGTTATCCGGGTTGCGATTAAGCACCATTTTGCCCACCAGCTGAACCGGCACCAGCTCTTCGGGAATAAGCTTGGTCGGGTCGAGCAGGTCGAAGTCGAATTTGAATTCGTCCTCTTCCGGGATCAGCTGTAACCCCAGCTCGTATTCCGGGAAATCACCGGCTTCAATGGATTCCCACAGTTCGCGACGGTGGAAGTCCGGATCGCGCCCGGTCAGCTTCTGTGCTTCATCCCACACCAGGGACGCTTTCCCCGCGACCGGTTTCCAGTGGAAACGCACAAACGTCGCTTTACCTTCAGCGTTAATCAGACGGAAGGTATGAATACCAAAGCCTTCCATGGTGCGATAGCTGCGTGGGATCCCCCGGTCAGACATCGCCCACATCACGTTGTGAAGGGTTTCCGGTTGCAGGGAGACGTAGTCCCAGAAGGTGTCATGCGCACTTTGTCCCTGCGGTATGGCCCAGTGTGGCTCTGGTTTTACCGCATGGACAAAGTCAGGGAATTTATGCGCATCCTGAATGAAGAAAACCGGGGTGTTATTCCCGACGAGGTCGAAAATGCCCTCTTCGGTATAGAATTTGGTGGCGAAGCCGCGGATATCACGCACCGTGTCGGCCGAACCCGCGCCGCCCTGTACGGTAGAGAAGCGCACAAATACCGGTGTAATTTTGTTCGGATCGGAAAGGAAATCCGCCTTCGTGATCTCCTTCAGGCTCTTGTACGGCTGGAAATAGCCGTGCGCCGCAGAGCCGCGAGCGTGAACGATACGTTCAGGAATACGCTCATGGTCGAAATGGGTGATTTTTTCCCGCAGGATGAAATCTTCCAGCAGCGTCGGGCCGCGCGTTCCGGCGCGCAAGGAGTTCTGATCATCGGCGATGCGCACGCCCTGATTGGTGGTCAGCGCATAGCCTTCACCCCCTTTGCGGTGCGGGTCGAGAGATTTTAACTTTTCGTTGTCCGCATCGGGTGACTTCATGCTTCCCGGTGCAGTAGGTTGCTCGCCCGGCGCGGAGAGGCCCGGCGACGGTTTATGAGAGCCATCCGCAGGGGCGAGTGAGTCCATTCCCGGTTGAGATTCTTCGGTGCCATGAATAGGGGATTGATGGGGTTTATCATTGTTCGACATTGCACGATTCTCCTTTGTTCGTTCCTGAAAACCCTATTAAGGATAGAACAATGTGATGAATTAGCAGGCGAACTAAGCGTTTTCAGAGGAAGTGATTAGCGAAAGGAGCCATCTGCCACATGTCAGGCGCGACGGGTGGGGGGAGAATCGGCTATGATAGAAATTTCCTGCTTTAAGAATTTGCTTTAGTGAACCCGTCGCTTATGAAACCTCTTCGTCAACAAAACCGCCAGGTTATTAGCTATGTGCCCCGCGTTGAACCCGCGCCGCCTGACCATGCCCTGAAAGTGGATGGTTTTCGCGATGTCTGGATGTTACGGGGTAAATACGTTGCCTTCGTGCTGATTGGCGAGCACTTCCGTCGCTCCCCTGCGTTTACTGTGCCAGAATCGGCGCAGCGATGGGCTATGCAGACCCGCCAGGATGAAGAGGTTGAAGAATAACAGCCATAAAAAAACCGCCCTCAGGCGGTTTTTTTATTTCGGCCGTGATTAACGATGGGCCAGTTCGGCATCATCTTCACTGTCGAGAATTGTTTTGTCGGTCTGCTTCAGCCACTGGCTGGTCAGGGTACCGGCGGTCATTGAGCCACTCACGTTCAGGGCGGTACGACCCATGTCGATCAGCGGTTCAACAGAGATCAGCAGGGCAACCAGCGTCACCGGCAGTCCAAGCGCAGGCAGAACGATCAGCGCAGCGAAGGTCGCGCCGCCGCCCACGCCCGCAACACCGGCGGAGCTAATGGTCACGATACCGACCAGCGTCGCAATCCAGACCGGATCCAGCGGATTAATCCCCACGGTTGGGGCAACCATCACGGCCAGCATCGCCGGGTAGAGACCCGCACAGCCGTTCTGCCCGATGGTGGCGCCAAAGGAGGCCGAGAAGCTGGCGATAGACTCCGGTACGCCCAGACGACGGGTCTGTGCTTCCACGTTCAGCGGGATAGATGCCGCGCTGGAACGGCTGGTGAAGGCGAAGGTCAGCACCGGCCAGACTTTGCGGAAATATTTCAGCGGGCTAACGCCGTTCACGCCCAGCAGGATACCGTGCACCACAAACATAATGCCCAGCCCCAGATAAGAGGCGATCACAAAGCTGCCAAGCTTAATGATGTCTTGCAGGTTAGAACCTGCAACGACTTTGGTCATCAGCGCCAGGACACCGTACGGCGTCAGTTGCATGACCAGACGCACCAGCTTCATCACCCAGCTTTGCAGGGTATCGATGGCCGTCAGAACGCGCTCGCCTTTCGGCGCATCGTCCTTCAGCAGCTTCAGCGCAGCCACGCCCAGGAATGCCGCGAAGATCACCACGCTGATAATGAAGGTTGGGCTTGCGCCGGTCAGGTCAGCAAACGGGTTCTTCGGAATGAAGGAGAGCACCATCTGCGGAACGGTCAGATCGGCCACTTTACCCACGTAGTTGGTCTCAATCGCCGTCAGACGCGCGGTTTCAGCGCTACCCTGCACCAGACCTTCAGCAGTCAGGCCAAACAGATTGGTTACCAGCACACCCACCAGCGCTGCAATCAGCGTGGTGAAGAGCAGGGTACCAATGGTCAGGAAGCTGATTTTACCCAGTTGAGAGGCATTGTGCAGGCGGGCTACGGCGCTCAGAATAGAGGCGAATACCAGCGGCATAACGATCATTTGCAGCAGCTGTACATAGCCGTTACCGACAATGTTGAACCACTGAATGGAGTCTTTCAGTACCGGGCTGTCGGAGCCGTAAATAGCGTGTAAGGCCAGGCCAAACACCACGCCCATGACCAGACCGACCAGTACCTTTTTCGCCAGGCTCCACTGTTTGTGGCGAGCCTGGGCGAGAAGCAATAGCAATACGACGAACACAACAATGTTCGCGATGAGTGGAAAATTCATCCCCGTTCTCCTGATTTATTATACGGTCGGTTTTTACCGAACCTGTTGGCGCAAGGTTATCAGAAGTGTGATGTCACGCTTATATCCATATGGAATGGTTTATGACAAAAGTGATTATATTGTCGGTTTAATGTTCAATCTGGTGATTAATAAAACGATTGAACTGAAATTGCAGCGAGTTGATCATCTGCGATGACCAGCGCACTGCACCATTTTCGGGCAATGTCTGCGGCATCCAGACGGCATACGCAAACAGCGCCATGCACAGAACGCGCTCCAGCTGGTTGCCTTTTTGCGGCACGAGGATTGGCAGGCGGAAACGCCAGCGGCAGGGCCAGAGCAGCGGTACGCCCGCTGGCGTCAGCATATCGGCGAGGATATGGCTTAAGTAGCCAAGCACCATGCCCTGAATGGCATCCGCCGGGACGATCCAGCTCTCCGGAACCTTTAAATAGAAGAGTGTAAGCAGGCCAAATACGGCCAGCAGGCTGTGGGTAAACCCGCGATGACCAAAGGCTCTGGCGATGGGCTTTGAAATCCACTTTAGCCGCTGGCCAAGGAATGACTTTGGATGATCTATGTCCGGCAGCAGGCAGGTAAGTACGGCGGAAGGGACAATATGCCACCAGTCCCCCTGTGCCAGCACAGGGGTCAGTTCAGCGTTTTTGGCAAACACTGCACAGGCAAGTGAAAAAAGCAGGTGGCCTTCCGCCGTCATGATAAAACCCGGTAAACTGTCGATTCATACAGTATAGGGTTTTTATACAGTGTGTGAAAGAGGTGACGGTGTAACTCTTTGTCACAAACGCGCGGTTAGCGCGCCAGCCAGCCACCGTCTACGGCGAGAGTATGACCGTTAACGTAATCAGATGCTCTTGAAGCCAGAAACACCACCGGACCCTGTAAATCCTCCGGGAGACCCCAGCGGCCCGCCGGAATCCGGTCGAGGATCGCCTGGCTGCGCTGCTCATCATCGCGAAGCTGCCGGGTGTTATTTGTCACCATATAACCCGGCGCAATAGCATTCACATTAATGCCCAGCGTTGCCCATTCGTTCGCCAGCAGGCGGGTGAGGCCCAGCACGCCGCTTTTGGACGCCGTATAGGAGGGCACCCGGATGCCGCCCTGGAAGGAGAGCATGGAAGCAATGTTAATGATCTTGCCGCCCTGACCCTGCGCGATAAACTGTTTCGCCACTGCCTGAGAGAGGAAAAAGACTGATTTCAGATTGAGATCGATGACCTCGTCCCAGTCCTTCTCACTAAATTCCAGCGCATCGGCACGGCGGATGGCGCCGGCATTGTTAACCAGAATATCGATGCGGCCCATCTCAGCGACTGCGGTATCCACCACGCTCTGAATACTCTCCTGCTTGCCAAGATCGGCGCGAATCGCGATAAAGCGTCGTCCCAGCGCCGTAACGCGCGCTGCCGTTTCGTCAGGAACCTTGCGGTTAACCCCCACGATATCGCATCCTGCTTCGGCGAGGGCAATGGCCATGCCTTGCCCCAGACCGGTATCGCACCCGGTCACCATCGCCACTTTTCCTGCCAGAGTAAAAGCATCCAGTATCATACGCGCCTCAGAAGTCAGGTTATTGTCATTCTGCACGTAAGAATAGGAGTCTGGAATGAGAAAAGCAAATAAAGTAAAACGTTGTTTTGATTCTGCGGGGCAGGCAGCCGAAGCTGCCTGAAAGAGCGTTACTCCCCACGCAGATGGCGGGCAGTCAATTCTTCAAGAGACGTCAGCCTGACATCCGCCAGGGCAAAACGGGGATCGTGTCGGCCTTCTTCAGCCGGCACAACGATGGAGCGCATACGTGCGGCTTTGGACGCCACCATGCCGTTAACCGAATCTTCCAGCGCCACACAGGTAAGCGGATCCAGCCCCAGTTTCGCGGCGCAGTCCATATACACCTGCGGATGTGGCTTGCTGTACGGAAGCTTTTCGGCCGAGGCCAGCGCGTCGAAGCTGTCGCGCAGCCCGAACATCGTCAGCACTTTTTCCAGCATATGCAGCGGTGAGGCGGAGGCCAGCCCCACTTTCAGCCCTTGCGCCTTGCACAGGGCGATAGCGTCGCGTACGCCCGGTAACAGAGGCTTATACTCTTCTACGAGGGAGATGGCGCGGTTGATAATGCGCGCCGTAACTTCGTCGCGATTCGGGCCAACCCATGGCTGGTGGGCATACCAAAGGTCAACCACCATATCGATGCGCAGCCCCAGGGTATCGGGAAGCTCGTTACGACGACTGATATCGACGCCGAGGCTGGCCATCACGTCCAGTTCAGCCCGATCCCACAGGGGTTCGGAATCAATCAGCAATCCATCCATGTCAAAAATAGCGGCAAGTATCTTGCGCGGTGTCGACATTACAACATCTCCTTATCTTGGGGTAAGACGAACGGTGCTAAGCACAAGCAATTTAGCATATTGCATGCAAAGAGCGGGCGAAATTGACCGACAGCAGGTAGACTTAGGCACAAATAACGCGTCTTTATGAAGAGGAACTAATGACGTATCAACAAGCTGGACGCATCGCGGTCTTAAAACGTATTGCTGGTTGGGTTATTTTTATTCCCGCCCTGATTTCAACGCTGATCTCCGTACTCAAATTTATGTACGATCACAGCGAAAAACAGCCGGGCATCAATGCCGTTATGCTTGATTTTGCCCACGTCATGATTGAGATGATGCGGTTTAACACCCCGTTCCTGAACGTCTTCTGGTTCAACTCCCCCACGCCGGATTTTCACCACCAGCTGAATGTCGGTTTCTGGATAATCTATGCGTTGATATTTATCGCGATGGCGTTGCAGGCCTCCGGCGCGCGCATGAGTCGCCAGACCCGCTTTTTACGCGAAGGGGTGGAAGATCAGCTGATACTTGAGAAGGCGAAAGGCCCTGACGGGATGAGCCGCGAGCAGATCGAATCGCGCATTGTCGTTCCGCGTCATACCATTTTTGTGCAGTTTTTCCCGCTCTACATCCTGCCGGTCATCATCATTGTGGCCGGGTATTTCTTCTTTACGCTGCTTGGCTTCCTGTAAATCCTAAGGGAAGGGGCGTGATGCTGCCCCTTCCCGCTATGCCGCCAGAATACGGTCCAGCGCCCGCTGGGCATTTACCAGATGACTCCCGCCAAACAAAATAGCCCGGTTTAGCAAGGTGTACAGCTGATAAACCGGCTGACGATCAAGGAAACCCGCAGGTAACGGCGAGACAGACTGATAGCCATCATAAATTTGCGGCGGCTGTTCAGGGTGCAACGGCAGCATCGCGAGGTCACACTCTCTGTCGCCCCAGTAGCAGGCCGGGTCATATATATAGGGACCATCAGGCCCAAGCGCGCAGTTGTTTGACCATAAATCACCGTGCAGAAGGGAAGCCTGAGGCTGATGCGAAGCCAGACGCTGCTGAATATGTTCAACAATCGCGTCGATGTTGCCGAACGCTAATCCCTTTTCAGCGGCCAGCTCCAGCTGCCAGCCGATGCGCTGTTCGGCGAAAAAAGTCGACCAGCGGCGCTGCCATGCGTTTGGCTGTGGGGTGGTGGAGAGGTCGTTATCGAAATCGAGCCCAAACTGAGGTTGATCGCTCCACTGGTGCAAACGGGCGATCTGTTGCCCGAGAATAAAGGCGTTGTGCGCATCCAGAGGACGCGCGGGAAGATAGTTCATCACCAGAAAGCTATAGTCACGATCGCTGCCGACGGCTAAAACCTGCGGAACGGTGACTGTTTTACTGCGCGATAACAGCTCAAGCTGATCGGCTTCGGCAGTAAAAATGGGGAGCAATTCGCGCTCATCACATTTAACGAAAAGATCGCGCCCGGCGTAACGTAAATGCCATGCGGCATGGATCTCTCCGCCTGGCAGTTCGTTACGCAGTTCAATTTCACCTTCACCCAGCTGCTCACTTAAAAGATGACTGATAGCCTGCCACATGATGTCTCTCCCATGTTGTCTGCCAGATCATAAAGTTAGCGCAAAACGGCTATAAAAAAACAGGAACTAACGCACAACTGAGCGGTTTAATTTTATACAGGGCACTTATTGTTCTTTTTTATGCCAGTTTTCCCAGCTATCCACATCAATTTCCGTGGCTTTGTCAGTCACGCTTTCCACCAGGCTACTGGCCAGCGCCTTCACCTCTTCCTGACTCAGCGGGCTTATCAGGCCAAATGCCAGTGAGCCGAGATCGTGAATATTGCCCTCATCGTCCGTCAGCGTAAGCAGAAAATTGGCGCGCGTGAACGCGTTGTTGAGTTCATTCAGTTCGGTCAGCGACGCCTCATGAATATTCACGGTTACGACGTAGCGGGTGATATCACCACTGCTCATAATTCACCTCGTTGTTATCCTGAAAGTTTTCTTAGCATAGTCGATAAGCCCTGTTTAGCGACTTCCCCTTCCATGGGAAGGGGAAGCAGGTTCAGCTTCTCTCGAGGTAATCGACAATTTTCTGGGTATCCGCAAGCGAACACAGACGCGTTCCCTGGTTTATTGTGGCTGCACTCCCTGCCGCGACGCCATAGCGAGCCATCTCCAGAAGCGAAGCCCCCTGCGCCAGCTTCAGCACCATCGCGCCAACCATACTGTCACCGGCACCCACGGTGCTCTGGCTTTTCATCGGCGGTGGCACAACCTGCACAAAGCCCGTCTTATCGACGGCCAGCGCCCCCTGAGGACCGAGAGAGACCACGACGCGATGCGCTATTCCCGTACGTACCAGCTCTTCTGCGGCAGTACGAACGTCATCAGGCTGGCTGAGTTCTCGATTAACCAGGGCACTGAGCTCTTTCTGGTTAGGTTTAACGAGTTCAAGTTGTCCGGGTTCTAACGCCGCCTTCAGGGCTTCGCCCGAGCTATCGACAATGCAGCGGATGCCGCGCTGGAGCGCCGCCTGAACCAGCGCCGTCAGTTTCTCTGTTTTGACGCCCGGCGGCAGGCTACCGCTGATCACCAGTAATGAGCCGCTTTCAATGGTCAGCACTTTCTCTTCCAGTTGACGAAACTCATCATCGGTCAATATCGCCCCCGGCATCACAAAGCGATATTGCTCGCCGCTGGATTCAACATGGACATGCAGATTCTGCCGGGTCCAGTCTTTAGCGTCGACGGTGTCTACGGCCACCTGTTCATCTGCCAGCAACGCCACCAGATGTTCTCCCGTGGCGCCGCCAGCGGGGAAGATGGCGGTGGCTTTTCCGCCGAGATGGGTAATAGCGCGCGCCACGTTGATGCCGCCGCCGCCCGGCTCAAACACCGGCGCGCTACAGCGCAGCTTACCTTCCGGGTAGATTTGCGGCGTCATGGTCGCGGAGTCGAGGGAAGGGGAGAGTGTCAGCGTATAAATCGAAGCCATCATGACCTCCTTTTATCATGGGTTCTTTTAAGCCTGGCACCATTTGGCAGGAAGGCAACGTAAATAACAGTATGATTTTAAATATGAATGCTGACAAATAAGCTGCGCCGGGCATATAAAATAAAACGCGTTTTGGGATCGTTCTTATTCAAAAAATGAAAGAAGAAAATATTGCTATGTTATTTGCGGCTTTTTATAATTTGTTACCTTTCTATGGTCGCCTTGTCATTGATCCGCAAGAAAGTTTCCGAGACCGTGACGGTCTCTTTTTATGTTGTACGGACTCCTTAAATAAAATGAAGCTTTTGAAGACAGTACCCGCAGCACTGATGCTGGCGGGTGGCGTATTTGCGTCACTGAATGCAACCGCCGATGATACCGTTTTTACTGTCATGGACGATCCCTCCACTGCCAAAAAACCCTTTGAAGGTAACGTGAATGCCGGGTATCTGGCGCAATCCGGTAACACGAAAAGTTCCTCCCTGACCGCAGACAGCACCCTGACCTGGTACGGCAACACCACGGCCTGGTCGCTGTGGGGAAATGCCAGCAACACCTCTGCTAACGATCAACGCTCATCGGAGAAATACGCGGTAGGCGGACGTAGCCGATACAACATGACCGATTATGACTACCTGTTCGGGCAGGCGAGTTGGCTGACTGACCGCTACAACGGCTATCGCCAGCGTGATGTCGTAACTGCGGGTTATGGTCGTCAGTTCCTCAATGGGCCGGTGCACAGCCTGCGTTTTGAATTCGGTCCGGGTGTCCGTTACGACGAGTACACCAACGGCGAAGATGAAACCCAGCCGCTGGGTTATGCATCGGGCACCTATGCATGGCAGATGACCGACAACGCAAAATTCACCCAGGGTGTGTCGGTGTTTGGTGCTGAAGATACAACGCTGAACTCAGAAAGTGCGTTGAACGTGGCGATCAATGAACACTTTGGACTCAAGGTGGCGTACAACGTAACCTGGAACTCATCCCCACCTGATTCTGCACCGGAACATACCGATCGCCGAACCACGATTTCATTAGGTTATAAAATGTAATATCGTCGGGCCGAGAATAATCCCGGCCCGTTTTTTATTTTCTGAAACTGTGCTTATTTATATTAAACGTCGTTTTAAAATAATGTGTCTGGTTTCATCTTCATAATTTCTCCATAATTAGCTGGCCAGGGCTTATTCAGTTTATTTGACACGAATTGATAAATAATTTGACTAGGCAAGAATGTGATCCAGATCTACACTTACGGCACAGGCGAAAAACTTGCCTCAGGCATATCGCATTAAATAAGTATGAGAATAAAATTATGAAAAAAATCAAAACCGCTACAGCAGCGATGGTGCTTTCCGCACTTTCATTTGGCGTATTTGCTGCTGATAATACGCAACCTGCCAATGACGTTAACAGCCCAATCGGGATCGCTAAAGCCTCTGATGTAGAAGCAGGCTCCAACATTGCCCCTGGCTCTCAGTCTACCGGCCAGTCAATGAATGATGCATTTGATGTACATAAGCTGGTGGCGGGTGAGTGGTCCTGATATTTCAACTGCCACGTGTGACGGAATATATACGCTGCCACAGCCTGTCGAAAACCGGCTTATGACGTACCGGTTTTGGACCATAAATTATCGTAAAGATAGTTAAGATTTATTCAGTAAATTCACGGCAGGTTTTCGCTGACAAAATATCAGCCCCAGATCATAGCGGCCCAGCGCAGCAGCAACATCGCGCCGCAAATAGCAATTAACACCACGACCATTTTCCAGTGCTTCACGGCAAATCTTTTTGTTGGCATAACCTAATCCTTGTCAGTTGATACCCTTAGTCTACCAAAGTCTGCGCCAGAAAGCGCTCAACAAGGGAGAACAGGTTATGCCGGAACACCGGTTCGGCTTAAAACCAATGGAATCTGTCAGCCAGAATCAATACCAGGCCAGCAGCGGAAAGTAGATTTAATATCACAACGGTTCTACTCGATACGTTCATGTGATACCCCTTCGATGTTTAAGGACCAGATCAAGAATAGCTCAGCACTTTCGGATTGCGAGCACCCGTCAACAAAAGTTCATTAATGCAGACAACAGTATGTGCGGTTCAAAACGGTCGCTGGAAGGTGCATTCGCCCTGTCAATAGTGTTACCATTACGTCGCCTGTCGTAAACCCGCATTATTCTGAAATCGGCCGGTGAATGATGACGAACCAATTTGACGATTGTTGGTCAGATGGTTTCGTAATCTACTGTTTAATCACGATTATTTTCTTTGTATATGCTCTTATGTGTGGGGCATCACTGCAAATAAGGATATAAAATGCCTGTAATTACTCTTCCTGATGGCAGCCAACGCCATTTCGACCACGCTGTTAGCCCAATGGATGTTGCCCTGGATATCGGTCCTGGACTTGCAAAAGCAACCATTGCAGGCCGCGTAAACGGCGAGCTGGTAGACGCGTCCGATCTGATTGAAAGCGATGCAACGCTTGCGATCATCACCGCGAAAGACGAAGAAGGTCTGGAGATCATTCGTCACTCCTGCGCGCACCTGTTAGGCCATGCTATCAAGCAGCTGTGGCCAAACACCAAAATGGCGATCGGCCCGGTTATCGACAACGGTTTCTACTACGACGTTGACCTTGACCACACCCTGACCCAGGAAGATATCGACGCGCTCGAAAAACGTATGCACGAGCTCGCCGAAACTAACTATGACGTCATTAAGAAGAAAGTCAGCTGGCACGAAGCGCGTGAAACCTTCGTGAAGCGCGGCGAGAGCTACAAAGTCTCGATTCTTGATGAAAACATCGCTCATGATGACAAGCCAGGCTTGTACCATCACCAGGAATACGTCGACATGTGCCGTGGTCCGCACGTGCCGAATATGCGCTTCTGTCATCACTTCAAACTGATGAAAATCGCAGGCGCTTACTGGCGTGGCGATAGCAACAACAAGATGTTGCAGCGTATCTATGGTACCGCGTGGGCCGATAAGAAAGCCCTGAACGCATACCTGCAACGCCTGGAAGAGGCGGCTAAGCGTGACCACCGTAAAATCGGTAAGCAGCTTGACCTGTATCATATGCAGGAAGAAGCGCCGGGGATGGTGTTCTGGCATAACGACGGCTGGACTATCTTCCGTGAACTGGAAACGTTCGTGCGCTCCAAGCTGAAAGAGTACCAGTATCAGGAAGTGAAGGGCCCGTTCATGATGGACCGTGTGCTGTGGGAAAAAACCGGCCACTGGGACAACTACAAAGATGCGATGTTCACCACTTCGTCTGAGAACCGTGAATACTGCATCAAGCCAATGAACTGCCCGGGCCACGTTCAGATCTTCAACCAGGGTCTGAAATCCTACCGCGATCTGCCGCTGCGTATGGCGGAGTTCGGTAGCTGCCACCGTAACGAGCCATCAGGTGCGCTGCACGGTCTGATGCGTGTTCGTGGCTTTACTCAGGATGATGCGCATATCTTCTGTACTGAAGATCAGGTCCGTGAAGAAGTTAACGCCTGTATTCGTATGGTCTACGATATGTACAGCACCTTTGGCTTCGAAAAGATCGTGGTCAAACTCTCAACGCGTCCGGAAAAACGTATCGGCAGCGATGAGACATGGGATCGCGCAGAGGCGGATCTCGCCGTAGCGCTGGAAGAGAACGGTATTCCGTTCGAATACCAGCTGGGCGAGGGCGCATTCTACGGTCCGAAAATTGAATTTACCCTGTATGACTGCCTCGATCGCGCATGGCAGTGCGGAACGGTACAGCTGGACTTCTCCCTGCCGCAGCGTTTAAGCGCCTCTTATGTTGGCGAAGACAACGAGCGTCAGGTGCCGGTTATGATTCACCGTGCGATTCTCGGTTCACTGGAGCGCTTCATCGGCATCCTGACCGAAGAGTTCGCAGGCTTCTTCCCAACCTGGCTTGCGCCAGTGCAGGTCGTGGTGATGAACATTACCGATTCTCAGGCGGATTACGTTAAAGAATTGACGCAGAAACTACAAAATGCGGGCATTCGCGTAAAAGCAGACTTGAGAAATGAGAAGATTGGCTTTAAAATCCGCGAGCACACTTTACGTCGTGTCCCGTATATGTTGGTCTGTGGTGATAAAGAGGTGGAAGCAGGCAAAGTTGCCGTTCGCACCCGCCGTGGTAAAGACCTGGGGAGCCTGGACGTAAGTGAAGTGATTGAGAAGCTGCAACAAGAGATTCGCAGCCGCAGTCTTCAACAACTGGAGGAATAAGGTATTAAAGGCGGAAAACGAGTTCAAACGGCACGTCCGAATCGTATCAATGGCGAGATTCGCGCCCAGGAAGTTCGCTTAACAGGTCTGGAAGGCGAGCAGCTGGGGATTGTGAGTCTGAGAGAAGCGATCGAAAAGGCTGAAGAAGCTGGAGTAGATTTAGTTGAAATCAGCCCTAACGCCGAACCGCCAGTTTGTCGTATCATGGACTACGGCAAGTTCCTTTATGAAAAGAGTAAGTCTTCTAAGGAACAGAAGAAGAAGCAAAAAGTTATCCAGGTTAAGGAAATCAAATTCCGTCCTGGTACCGACGATGGCGATTATCAGGTAAAACTCCGCAGCCTGATTCGCTTTCTGGAAGATGGCGATAAGGCCAAGATCACGCTGCGTTTCCGCGGTCGTGAGATGGCCCACCAACAGATTGGTATGGAAGTGCTTAACCGCGTCCGTGACGATCTGAGTGAACTGGCAGTAGTCGAATCCTTCCCTACGAAGATCGAAGGCCGCCAGATGATCATGGTGCTCGCTCCTAAGAAGAAACAGTAAGGCCTTCAAGCAGCAAAATCTGTGGAGCCTTCGGGTTTCATAGGTTTTGTTCGCCTATGTTTCGTTTATTTAACAATGCGAAGTGGAAGTTATTAAAATGCCAAAAATTAAGACCGTACGCGGTGCTGCTAAGCGCTTCAAAAAAACCGGTAAAGGTGGTTTTAAGCACAAGCACGCTAACCTGCGTCACATTCTGACTAAGAAAGCTACCAAGCGTAAACGTCACCTGCGTCCAAAAGCCATGGTTTCTAAAGGCGATCTGGGCCTGGTCATCGCGTGCCTGCCGTACGCATAAGTCGTTAACGTTTAACTTTTTTAACTTAGAATAGATACAGGAGAGCACACATGGCTCGCGTAAAACGTGGTGTAATTGCACGTGCACGTCACAAGAAAATTTTGAAACAAGCTAAAGGCTACTACGGTGCGCGTTCACGCGTATACCGCGTTGCCTTCCAGGCTGTTATCAAAGCAGGTCAGTACGCTTACCGTGACCGTCGTCAGCGTAAGCGTCAGTTCCGTCAACTGTGGATTGCGCGTATCAACGCAGCAGCACGTCAGAACGGTATTTCTTACAGCAAATTCATCAACGGCCTGAAAAAAGCCTCTGTTGAAATCGACCGTAAGATCCTGGCTGACATCGCAGTATTCGACAAAGTAGCGTTCACCGCTCTGGTCGAAAAAGCGAAAGCAGCACTGGCATAAGCCAGTTGAGAGAGGGGGCTTTGCCTCCTCTTTTCATTTAACACCATCAGAAGATTGACATTTATCCGTGCAGGCTTTTCAATAAGGTCTTAACGGTTTTTACCCTACAAGGTAACGCAAGCATGAATGCTGCTATTTTCCGCTTCTTCTTTTACTTTAGCACCTGACTTCAGGAGGCTAGCGCGTGAAAGATGAAACGAAAAACAGCGCCAGATAAGCCTCCCGATGGAGGCTTTTTTTGTGCCTGAAGTTAAGAGAATACGTCCAACAATTCGGTGTCTGCACCGACATAATGAGGAAAACCATGTCACATCTCGCAGAGCTGGTTGCCAGTGCAACGGCCGCCATTAACCAGGCCTCAGATGTTGCCGCGTTAGACAATGTCCGCGTCGAATATCTGGGCAAGAAAGGGCATTTGACCCTTCAGATGACTACCCTGCGTGAACTGCCAGCAGAGGAGCGCCCGGCAGCCGGTGCAGTGATTAACGAAGCCAAAGAGCAGGTACAGCAGGCGCTGAACGCGCGTAAAGCCGAGCTGGAAAGCGCAGTACTGAATGCGCGTCTGGCGGCAGAAACGATTGACGTTTCTCTGCCGGGTCGTCGTATCGAAAACGGCGGTCTGCATCCGGTTACCCGTACTATCGATCGTATTGAAAGTTTCTTCGGTGAGCTCGGCTTTACCGTGGCGACTGGCCCGGAAATTGAAGATGATTACCATAACTTCGATGCCCTCAACATTCCTGGCCATCATCCGGCACGTGCTGACCACGACACTTTCTGGTTTGACGCTACCCGTCTGCTGCGTACCCAGACTTCCGGCGTTCAGATCCGTACCATGAAGGAACAGGAACCGCCTATCCGCATCATCGCGCCGGGTCGCGTCTATCGTAACGACTACGATCAGACCCACACCCCAATGTTCCACCAGATGGAAGGTCTGATTGTTGATAAAAACATCAGCTTCACCAACCTGAAAGGCACGCTGCACGATTTCCTGAACAACTTTTTTGAGGAAGATTTGCAGGTTCGCTTCCGTCCGTCCTACTTCCCGTTCACCGAACCGTCTGCGGAAGTTGACGTGATGGGTAAAAACGGTAAATGGCTGGAAGTGCTGGGCTGCGGCATGGTGCATCCAAACGTGCTGCGCAACGTGGGTATCGATCCAGAAGTGTATTCCGGCTTTGCGTTCGGTATGGGCATGGAGCGTCTGACCATGCTGCGCTACGGCGTAACCGATTTACGTGCGTTCTTCGAAAACGATCTGCGTTTCCTCAAACAGTTTAAATAAGGGCAGGACAGAACAATGAAATTCAGTGAACTGTGGTTACGCGAATGGGTGAACACCACGCTGGACAGCGACGCGCTTTCCAACCAGATCACCATGGCGGGTCTGGAAGTTGACGGTGTAGAGCCGGTTTCTGGCGCCTTCACCGGCGTGGTCGTGGGCGAAGTGGTTGAATGCGGTCAGCACCCTAACGCTGACAAACTGCGCGTAACAAAAGTCAATGTGGGCGGTGATCGTCTGCTGGATATCGTCTGCGGTGCGCCAAACTGCCGTCAGGGCCTGAAAGTGGCCGTGGCGACCGTCGGTGCGGTACTGCCGGGCGATTTCAAAATCAAAGCGGCTAAGCTGCGCGGTGAGCCGTCTGAAGGTATGCTGTGCTCCTTCTCCGAACTGGGTATTTCCGACGATCACTCCGGCATTATTGAACTGCCGCAGGATGCGCCAGTCGGTACCGATATCCGCGAATACCTGAAGCTTGATGACAACACCATCGAAATCAGCGTAACGCCAAACCGTGCCGACTGCTTAGGCATCATCGGTGTGGCCCGCGACGTGGCCGTGCTAAACCAGACCGAACTGAACGTGCCGGAGATCGCGCCGGTTGAGGCAACCATCAGTGACGTGCTGCCGATTCAGGTAGACGCGCCTGAGGCCTGCCCACGCTACCTCGGTCGTGTGGTGAAAGGTATTAACGTTAAAGCGCCAACCCCGCTGTGGATGAAAGAGAAACTGCGTCGCTGCGGTATCCGTTCTATCGACGCCGTGGTTGACGTCACCAACTATGTTCTGCTGGAGCTGGGCCAGCCAATGCACGCCTTTGATAAAGATCGTATCGAAGGTGGGATCGTCGTGCGCATGGCGAAAGAGGGCGAAACCCTGGTTCTGCTGGACGGCAGCGAAGCGAAACTGAACGCCGACACCTTGGTGATTGCCGATCACAACAAAGCGCTGGCGATGGGCGGTATCTTCGGCGGCGAGCACTCTGGCGTTAACGACGAGACGCAAAACGTCCTGCTGGAATGCGCGTTCTTCAGCCCGCTCTCCATCACCGGCCGCGCACGCCGTCACGGTCTGCACACTGATGCTTCTCATCGCTACGAGCGTGGCGTGGATCCTGCGCTGCAATACAAAGCGATGGAGCGTGCAACTCGCCTGCTGATCGATATCTGCGGCGGTGAAGCGGGTCCGGTAATTGATGTGACCAACGAAGCGACACTGCCGAAGCGTGCGACCATTACCCTGCGCCGCAGCAAGCTGGATCGCCTGATTGGTCACCACGTTGCCGATGCGCAGGTGACCGACATTCTGACGCGCCTGGGCTGCGAAGTCACAGAAGGTCAGGACGAGTGGAAAGCCGTTGCGCCATCCTGGCGTTTCGACATGGAGATCGAAGAAGATCTGGTGGAAGAAGTGGCCCGCGTTTACGGCTACAACAACATCCCTGACGAGCCGGTGCAGGCGGGTCTGGTGATGGGCAGCCATCGCGAAGCCGATCTGTCTCTGAAGCGTGTGAAAACCATGCTGAACGACAAAGGCTACCAGGAAGTGATCACCTACAGCTTCGTTGATCCTAAGCTGCAACAGCTGATCCACCCGGGTCAGGAAGCGCTGATCCTGCCAAGCCCGATTTCCAGCGAGATGTCAGCGATGCGTCTGTCCCTGTGGACGGGACTGCTGGGCACTATCGTTTATAACCAGAACCGTCAGCAAAACCGTGTACGTATTTTCGAAAGCGGTTTGCGCTTTGTACCGGATACTCAGGCGAATTTAGGCATCCGTCAGGATCTCATGCTGGCCGGCGCCATCAGCGGTAACCGCTATGAAGAGCACTGGGACCTGGCAAAAGGGACGGTTGATTTCTACGATATGAAGGGCGATCTGGAAGCAATTCTCGATCTGACCGGTAAATTATCCGAAATTGAATTCCGCGCAGAAGCGATTCCAGCCCTGCATCCGGGTCAGAGTGCGGCGATCTATTTAGACGGCAAACGTGTTGGTTTCATTGGGGTTGTTCACCCGGAACTGGAACGTAAGCTGGATCTGAATGGCCGTACCATCGTATTCGAACTGGAGTGGAACCCGGTTGCAGACCGCGTCATTCCTCAGGCGCAGGACGTCTCACGCTTCCCGGCAAACCGCCGTGATATCGCGGTTGTGGTCGCTGAAAATGTGCCCGCAGCAGATATTTTGGCCGAATGTAAGAAAGTTGGCGTAAATCAGGTAGTTGGCGTAAACTTATTTGACGTGTACCGCGGCAAGGGCGTAGCAGAAGGTTTCAAGAGCCTCGCTATTAGCCTTATCCTTCAGGATACCAGCCGTACACTCGAAGAAGAGGAGATTGCCGCTACCGTCGCCAAATGTGTAGAGGCATTAAAAGAGCGATTCCAGGCATCATTGAGGGATTGAACCTATGGCGCTTACAAAAGCTGAAATGTCAGAATATCTGTTTGATAAGCTTGGGCTTAGCAAACGGGATGCCAAAGAGCTGGTAGAGCTGTTTTTCGAAGAGATCCGTCGTGCTCTGGAAAATGGTGAGCAGGTTAAACTCTCCGGCTTTGGCAATTTTGATTTGCGAGACAAAAACCAACGTCCGGGCCGTAACCCGAAGACGGGGGAAGATATTCCCATTACAGCCCGCCGCGTGGTGACCTTCAGACCCGGACAGAAGTTAAAAAGCCGTGTCGAAAACGCAACGCCCAAAGCAGAGTAATATGAACTAACTAAAAAGGCCGCTCACGCGGCCTTTTTTCTTTGCGCTATTTGCTAAACCCGCCGTAAAATCAATGATATCTCAACCGGATAACCTATCGTCTATGCTTGATCTTGCCCGTCTTCAGCACCGCTCCGATCTCCGCCGCCTGTGTCTGCTCGGGGTGCTGTTGATTGTCGCCACCACCGTCAGCCTGTGTGCGGGCGATCGGTGGCTGGGGCCGGAAAGCTGGTTTACGCCTGAAGGGCAGCTCTTTGTCTGGCAGATCCGCCTGCCGCGGACGCTGGCTGTCCTTTTGGTCGGCGCTGCGCTGGCGCTGTGCGGTACGATCATGCAGGCATTATTTGAAAACCCTCTGGCGGAACCCGGGCTTCTCGGGGTCTCGAATGGTGCAGGCGTCGGGCTTATCGCCGCCGTGATGCTGGGGGGAGGCGAGCTCTCCGCCTGGGGGATTAGCCTCAGCGCCATCCTTGGCGCGCTGTTGATAACCCTTATCCTTCTGCGCTTTGCTCGTCGCCATTTATCCACCAGCCGGCTGCTGCTTGCCGGGGTAGCGTTGGGGATCATCTGTAGTGCGCTGATGACCTGGGCCGTCTACTTCTCCACCTCCTTCGATCTGCGCCAGTTAATGTACTGGATGATGGGGGGATTTGGTGGCGTCGACTGGCGTCAGGGGTGGCTGATGGTGCTCCTGATCCCGGCTATCCTGTGGATGGTTTTCCAGGCGCAGCCGCTGAATATTCTCGCGCTGGGCGAAACGTCTGCTCGCCAGCTCGGGATGCCGATTGGATTCTGGCGCAACGTGCTGGTTATCGCCATCGGCTGGATGGTGGGCGTAAGCGTGGCGCTGGCGGGGGCGATTGGCTTTATTGGGCTGGTGATCCCGCATATGCTGCGTCTGTGCGGCATGACGGACCACCGAACCCTGCTCCCGGCCTCGGCGGTTGCCGGGGCGGCAACGCTGCTGGTTGCCGATATCATCGCCCGACTCGCCCTGACGGCCGCTGAGTTGCCCATAGGCGTGGTGACCGCAACGCTGGGCGCGCCTGTCTTTATCTGGCTACTATTAAAAGCTGGACGTTAAAACACAACCTGTAAGTCAACCTGAGGGAATGCTATGCAGTCTGATATTCTGAATACCGAAGTGACGACCATTGACGGCGAGAAAACCACGCTGGAAGGCTACAAGGGCAAGGTGCTGCTCATCGTGAACGTGGCGTCGAAATGTGGCCTTACGCCGCAGTATGAACAGCTGGAAAACATTCATAAAGCCTGGGAAAAAGACGGCTTTACCGTACTCGGCTTCCCGTGCAACCAGTTCCTGGGCCAGGAGCCGGGCAGCGAAGAGGAAATTAAGACCTTTTGCAGCACAACCTATGGCGTGACGTTCCCGATGTTCAGCAAAATTGACGTGAACGGGGAAAATCGTCATCCGCTGTATGCCAAACTGGTGGCCGCGGCGCCGACCGCCGTTGCGCCTGAAGAGAGTGGTTTCTATGAACGTATGGCGAGTAAAGGCCGCGCGCCGCTCTATCCGGACGATATTCTGTGGAACTTCGAAAAATTCCTGATTGGACGTGACGGTCAGGTCGTGCAGCGTTTTTCGCCTGACATGACGCCGGAAGATCCTATCGTGATGGAATCAATCAAGCTGGCGCTGGCGAAATAATGACGCTGCTGATGCAGCTCACGGACGTTGCCGGGAAGGGACGTCTTGAGCCTGTGACTGCCGCAGTCAACGCAGGTGAAATCCTTCACCTGGTTGGGCCAAACGGCGCCGGAAAAAGCACGCTGCTGGCTCGCATGGCGGGGCTGACCACCGGGGAAGGAGAGATAACCTTTCTCGGGCAATCGCTCGTCGACTGGCTACCCGCTACACTTGCCTCCCGTCGAAGCTACCTGGTTCAGCAGCAGGTTCCGCCCTTTGCGATGCCCGTCTGGCACTACCTGACGCTGCATCTGTCTGATAAAAATCAGGTGGGCTTGCTCAACGAGGTTGCTGCGGCGCTCGGGTTAGACGATAAGCTCACCCGGCAGGCAAATCAGCTTTCCGGCGGCGAGTGGCAGCGCGTGCGTCTGGCCGCCGTTATCCTTCAGATCCATCCGGCGGGAAATCCTCACGGGCGGATGCTGCTGCTGGACGAGCCGATGAGCGGGCTGGACGTTGCCCAACAGGCAGCGCTGGATACCCTGCTCAGCGCGCTATGTCGCAAGGGGATCGCCATTGTGATGAGCAGCCATGATTTAAACCATACGTTGCGCCACGCGCATCGGGTGTGGTTGCTGGCGCGTGGCAAACTGATTGCCAGCGGAACGCGCGACAACGTGCTGACGGCCGCCAATCTTGCGAGCGCTTACCACATGTCGTTCCGGAGGCTGGATATTGAAGGCCACAAGATGCTCATTTCCACGGCGCAGGAATAACCTTTCTTGCACAGTCGCATAGATGCACGCTAAATTACCGAAAGAACAAAAAAAGCAGAGGATTCGTCTGAAATGCGATTCTGGTTTCTCCTTGTTGCGGCGCTATTTCTTGCAGGATGCAGCAGCCATCATGCACCTCCGCCCAACCCACGGCTTTCCGATTCCATTACGGTCATTGCCAGCCTGAACGATCAGCTCAGCAACTGGCGCGGCACCCCTTATCGCTACGGCGGCATGAGCCGGGGCGGGGTGGATTGCTCAGGATTCGTGCTGATGACCTTCCGCGATAAATTTGACCTCCAGCTTCCGCGAGAAACGCGTATGCAGGCGAAAATCGGCACTGAAATTGATAAAGACGAACTCCTGCCCGGCGATCTGGTCTTTTTTAAAACGGGCTCCGGTGAAAGCGGCCTTCATGTCGGCATTTATGACACCGATAATCAGTTCATTCATGCCTCGACCAGCCGTGGCGTGATGCGCTCCTCTCTGGATAATGTTTACTGGCGTAAAAACTTCTGGCAGGCCAGACGTATTTAACCGCTGCATAAGAATGTAGTGCGGAGGGCCTGGCGGTGAAAATAGACGTCAGGCTTTTCTGGTAATGCTGCCAACTTACTGATTTAGTGTATGATGGTGATTTTAAGGTGCTTGCGTGGCTTCCATTTCCATCAGAT
>NZ_JBMKIC010000030.1:0-57506 GCF_049238665.1 Enterobacter cloacae complex sp. IR5450 | reverse complement strand
AAGCGTTTGTTTTGCTTTTCTCTGCTGACCCGGCGGCTTGCGTGCCGTTGTTCCGTGTCAGTGGAGGCGCATTATAGGGAGTTATTCTGAGGCTGCAAGTGCAAAGTGAAAATTATTTACCGACTGCTCACTTTCCAGGCAAAACACATCTCAGACATTAATTCTTGCCTGGTTTTTAAACAAAAACGAGCCGCAAGCGGCCCGTTTTTGCGTTTTGTGACTTACTGCACTGCCACAATTCGGTCTTCGTTGGCTTCCAGACGGATAACTTTGCCCGGAACCAGCTCCCCAGAGAGGATTTGCTGTGCCAGCGGGTTTTCGATCTGCTGCTGGATAGCACGTTTTAACGGACGCGCGCCATAAACAGGATCGTAACCATTCTCGCTCAGCAGTTTCAGCGCATCATCCGAGATGTGGATTTCATACCCACGCTCTTCCAGACGTTTGTACAGACGCTGCAACTGGATCTGCGCAATCGACGCAATGTGTTTCTCACCCAGCGGATGGAACACGACCACTTCATCAATACGGTTGATGAACTCCGGACGGAAGTTTTGGCTGACCACACCCAGCACCAGATCTTTCATATGGCTGTAATCCAGCTCACCGAAGCGTTCCTGAATCAAATCGGAACCCAGGTTCGAGGTCATGATCACCACCGTGTTACGGAAGTCGACCGTTCTTCCCTGCCCATCCGTCAGACGCCCATCATCCAGCACCTGCAACAGAATGTTAAACACGTCAGGATGTGCCTTTTCTACTTCATCCAGCAGGATGACGGAATAAGGACGACGGCGAACCGCTTCCGTCAGATAACCGCCCTCTTCATAACCGACATATCCCGGAGGCGCACCGACCAGACGCGAGACGGCGTGTTTCTCCATAAACTCGGACATATCGATACGCACCATCGCGTCATCGCTGTCGAACATAAAGTTAGCCAGCGCTTTACACAGCTCAGTTTTACCGACACCGGTTGGCCCCAGGAACAGGAACGAGCCGATTGGACGATTCGGATCGGACAGCCCCGCACGGCTACGACGAATGGCGTTAGATACCGCTTCGACCGCTTCGTTCTGTCCAATGACGCGCTGATGCAGATCCTGCTCCATACGCAGCAGTTTCTCGCGTTCGCTTTCCATCATGCGAGCCACAGGAATACCCGTCCAGCGCGCCAGCACTTCGGCAATCTCGGCATCCGTCACTTTATTACGCAACAGACGCATGGTTTTGCCTTCTGATTGCGTGGCGATCTCGAGTTGTTTTTCCAGCTCAGGGATCTTGCCGTACTGTAGTTCGGACATCCGTGCCAGATCCCCTACGCGACGCGCCTGCTCAATGGCAATTTTAGCCTGCTCCAGCTCCGCCTTGATTGTCTGGGTGCCAGAGAGGGAGGCTTTCTCAGCTTTCCACTCTTCTTCCAGCTCAGAATACTGACGCTCTTTCTCGTCCAGTTCTTCGTTGAGCATATCAAGGCGTTTCTTGCTCGCTTCATCAGACTCTTTGTTCAGCGCCTGCTGTTCCAGCTTGAGCTGGATAATACGGCGATCGAGTCGGTCCAGCTCTTCCGGTTTCGAGTCAATCTGCATACGGATGCTGGACGCCGCTTCATCGATAAGGTCAATGGCTTTATCCGGCAACTGACGGTCGGCAATGTAACGATGCGAAAGCGTCGCCGCCGCAACGATGGCCGGGTCGGTGATCTGCACGTGATGGTGCAGCTCATAACGCTCTTTCAGACCACGCAAAATGGCGATGGTATCTTCTACGCTTGGTTCAGCGACAAACACCTTCTGGAAACGACGCTCCAGCGCGGCATCTTTTTCAATGTACTGACGGTACTCGTCCAGCGTAGTGGCGCCGACGCAGTGAAGTTCACCGCGCGCCAGAGCAGGTTTCAGCATGTTCCCGGCATCCATTGCGCCGTCAGCTTTACCCGCCCCCACCATGGTGTGCAGTTCGTCGATAAACAGGATGACGTTACCTTCCTGCTTCGCCAGATCGTTCAGCACGCCTTTCAGACGCTCTTCAAATTCACCGCGGTATTTCGCCCCGGCCACCAGCGCGCCCATATCCAGCGCCAGTACGCGACGGCCTTTCAGCCCTTCGGGCACTTCGCCATTAACGATACGCTGCGCCAGCCCTTCAACAATGGCGGTTTTACCGACGCCTGGCTCACCAATCAGCACCGGGTTGTTTTTGGTACGACGTTGCAGTACCTGGATTGTCCGGCGGATTTCTTCGTCGCGGCCGATCACCGGGTCAAGTTTGCCCTGCTCGGCACGTTCGGTCAGGTCGACCGTAAATTTCTTCAAAGCCTGACGTTGGTCTTCGGCTCCCTGGTCGTTCACGCTTTCACCTCCGCGCATTTTCTCAATCGCCTGGGTCACATTAGCGGTGGTTGCACCGGCGGATTTCAGCAGGTCGGTTAAGGTACCGCGTGATTCAAGCGCCGCCAGAACAAACAGCTCTGACGAAATAAAGTTGTCCCCACGTTTTTGCGCCAGCTTGTCGCAAAGGTTCAGCACGCGCACCAGATCCTGCGACGGCTGCACGTCGCCGCCGGTACCTTCGACCTGCGGTAAACGGCTCAGCGCCTGATCGATGGCGGTGCGTAACTGGCCGGCATTAATGCCAGCGGACGTTAATAACGGACGTACCGATCCCCCTTCCTGATTCAGCAAGGCGCTCATTAAATGAAGAGGTTCGATAAATTGGTTGTCGTGCCCCAGTGCGAGGGACTGGGCATCGGCGAGAGCAAGCTGGAATTTATTAGTAAGACGATCCAGACGCATAACTCCTCCCATAACAGGTCAAATTTGCTACTGGAGATTAAATGAGGTCATCCCTCAATTATTCAAGGTTAATAACCTGAATTATGTGAAAAGAAAACGGCGCGTACCGGATCGTCTTGATTCTTTAGGTTATATCAGCCAAATGAAACTTGCCATACGGCCTGTCGTCTTGTCGCGGCGATAGGAGAAAAAATCACCCTTTTCGGTGAAGGTACAGCGATCTCCGCCGAAGATTTGGGTCACGCCGACGTTATTCAGGCGCTGGCGGGCAAGCTGGTAAATATCGGCCAGATATTTATCTCCGGAAGCCACAAACGCTTCGACCGCTTGCGGATCTTTTTCCATAAAGGCATCGCGCACTTCGGGCCCGACCTCAAATGCCTGCGGACCAATCGCCGGGCCAAGCCAGGCAATGAGATTTGCAGAATCGTCCTGGAAGCAGGCAACGGTCTCTTCCAGCACGCCTTCGCACAGGCCTCGCCATCCGGCGTGGGCAGCAGCCACTTCAGTTCCTGCCTGATTGCAGAACAACACCGGCAGGCAATCAGCAGTCATCACCGCGCAAACCGTTCCCGGCGTATTGCTGTACGAAGCATCGGCGCGTTTAGACGCATAGGGCTCACCCGTCAGCTTCAGCACCGCTTTACCGTGCACCTGCTCAAGCCAGACCGGTTTTGAAGGAAGGTTTCCCGCAGCAAAGAGGCGTTTACGGTTCTCTTCAACGTGCTCCAGGTTATCGCCACAGTGCGCACCGAGGTTCAAAGACTCCCACGCGCCCTGGCTCACGCCACCGATACGGGTTGAACTACAGGCGGCCACGCCTTCAGGCAGTGGCCACTCCGGGACAATCAGTTTGGTCATAACCAGTCCACGTGATCCTTATGTTCTTCGAAATCTGCGCGCATCGCGTCGATAAGTTCCACCATATCCTGTGGGATCGGCGCATGCCATTCCATCTGAATTCCGGTGATTGGGTGGTAAAGACGCAGCATCGTCGCATGCAGCGCCTGGCGATCGAATTTACGCAGCACGGAGATGAATTCATCCGATGCGCCCTTTGGTGGACGCGGACGACCGCCGTAAACCGGGTCACCCACCAGCGGATGGGTAATATGCGCCATGTGCACGCGGATCTGGTGAGTACGCCCGGTTTCCAGGCGCAGACGCAGGCGGGTATGAATACGGAAATGTTCCATGATGCGGTAATGGGTTACCGCCGGTTTACCCATCGGGTGTACGGACATATGCGTACGCTTGGTTGGGTGACGGCTGATAGGCTCTTCCACCGTGCCGCCAGAGGTCATATGACCAATCGCCACCGCTTCATACTCACGGGTGATTTCGCGCAGTTGCAACGATTCCACCAGGCGAGTCTGGGCGGGAATCGTCTTCGCCACTACCATCAGACCCGTGGTGTCTTTATCCAGACGGTGAACAATACCGGCACGCGGTACGTCGGCAATCGGCGGATAATAATGAAGGAGTGCGTTAAGTACCGTACCGTCAGGATTGCCCGCGCCCGGGTGAACAACAAAGTCGCGCGGCTTGTTGATGACCAGAATGTCGTCATCTTCGTAGACGATATCCAGCGGGATATCCTGCGGCTCGAAGCGGATTTCCTCTTCGATTTCAGCATTGATGGCGACAGCTTCCCCACCAAACACTTTCTCTTTTGGTTTGTCCCAGATCTTGCCGTTTACCAGCACGCGCTGGTCAAGGATCCATTCTTTTATGCGTGAACGCGAATAATCAGGGAACAATTCGGCCAAAGCCTGATCTAAGCGTTGACCGAGCTGATTTTCGGAGACTGTTGCGGTGAGTTCTACTCGTTGTGCCATAAACTGCTTCTTCGTTTAACGTTGGGTTTTACGGCTTTGCCGTTTAATATAGTGTGCTATTGTAGCTGGTCTTAATCGGGAGCAGGAACTGAGTTTCTCCCGGACAAACATTTGAGGAAAGTCAAAACGTCATGACGCGCATGAAATATCTGGTGGCAGCGGCCACGTTGAGCCTGGCTTTGGTGGGCTGCTCCGGTTCGAATGAACAGGTCCCTGACAATCCGCCGAATGAAATCTATGCGACTGCACAACAAAAGTTGCAGGACGGTAACTGGAAACAGGCGATAACGCAACTGGAAGCGTTGGATAATCGCTATCCGTTTGGTCCGTATTCGCAGCAGGTACAGTTAGATCTTATCTACGCCTACTACAAAAATGCCGATCTGCCGCTGGCTCAGGCAACGATCGATCGTTTCATGCGTCTGAACCCTACCCATCCTAACATCGATTACGTGATGTACATGCGCGGCCTGACTAACATGGCGCTGGATGACAGTGCATTGCAGGGCTTCTTCGGGGTGGATCGTTCTGACCGTGACCCGCAACATGCGCGTGATGCTTTCAATGACTTCTCCAAACTGGTGCGTAGCTACCCGAACAGCCAGTACATTACCGATGCCACTAAGCGTCTGGTGTTCCTGAAAGATCGTCTGGCGAAATATGAGTACTCCGTTGCGGAATACTACACCCGCCGTGGCGCATGGGTTGCCGTGGTTAACCGTGTAGAAGGCATGCTGCGTGATTATCCGGATACCCAAGCCACGCGTGATGGCCTGAAGCTGATGGAAAATGCGTATCGCCAGATGCAGATGACGGCTCAGGCTGACAAAGTGGCGAAAATCATCGCCGCGAACAGCAGCAACACCTGATACCGCTACAACGCATAACGGCAGCCCGCGGGCTGCCGTTTTTTTATTCTTTCAGACTTACGCTGAAGCGGTTTAGCTTCAACATATCCATTCAACTATGACCGCAATTGTTGGCTTCGACAAGGTAAATCTCACCTCTTCCTGCCCTGCCTCACAAAAAAGATTCCCTGACAAAAACCGACAAAATAACGTGATATAAATCACACATTTTGACATTGGGTCGGGTATGCTGGAATCACCAAGACGGAAAGACAAGAGGTAAAATTTATGACAATGAACATTACCAGTAAACAAATGGAAATTACTCCGGCAATCCGCCAGCACGTCGCAGACCGTCTCGCCAAACTGGATAAATGGCAAACACATTTGATTAATCCACATATCATCCTGTCCAAGGAGCCGCAGGGTTTCATCGCTGATGCAACTATCAATACTCCAAACGGCCATCTGGTCGCCAGCGCAAAACACGAGGATATGTACACCGCAATTAACGATTTGATCAACAAGCTGGAACGGCAGCTCAATAAAGTGCAACACAAAGGTGAAGCACGTCGCGCCGCAACCTCGGTGAAAGACGCCAGCTTCGCGGAAGAAGTTGAAGAAGAGTAATCCTCTAAAATTGAGTGTACCGACAACGCGCCTTCGGGCGCGTTTTTTATTGACAGGATCAAAACAGTGCAGGTACTTTAACCCTATCATTTTCAGGATGACCTTATGAAACAGACGCCGTTTTTCTTCGCATTCTTTTTTACCTTCCCCTGACCGGGAGGCGTTTCGTCGTGTGATAAAGAATGCGAAGACGAACAACAAGGCCTCCCACACCGGGAGGCCTTTTTTATTGATAACGATAAAATGAGACAGACAACACTATGACACCGGAAAACCCGCTCCTGGATTTACGCGTAAAAATCAGTGCACTCGACGAAAAATTACTGGCCCTGCTGGCCGAACGCCGCGCGCTCGCCATTGAAGTGGGCAAAGCGAAGCTCGAGTCCCATCGGCCGGTGCGCGATATCGATCGCGAACGTGATTTACTGGAACGGTTGATTCAACTCGGCAAAGCGCATCATCTGGATGCGCACTACATCACCCGCCTGTTCCAGCTCATCATTGAAGATTCCGTTCTGACGCAACAGGCCCTGCTCCAGCAGCATCTGAACAAAACCAACCCGCACTCTGCTCGTATCGCTTTCCTCGGCCCGAAAGGCTCCTATTCTCATCTGGCGGCTCGCCAGTACGCAGCCCGCCATTTCGAAGAGTTTATTGAGAGCGGTTGCGCGAAATTTGCAGACATTTTCAACCAGGTCGAAACCGGCCAGGCAGATTACGCCGTGGTGCCTATTGAGAACACCAGTTCCGGCGCCATCAACGATGTTTACGATTTGCTCCAGCACACCAGCCTGTCGTTAGTCGGCGAGTTGACCATCCCTATCGATCACTGTGTGCTGGTCTCTGGCTCAACCGATCTGAGTCAGATCGAAACGGTGTACAGTCACCCGCAGCCGTTCCAGCAGTGCAGCCAGTTCCTGAACCGTTATCCGCACTGGAAAATTGAGTACACCGAAAGCACCTCGGCGGCGATGGAAAAAGTGGCGCAGGCAAACTCTCCTGCCGTCGCGGCTCTCGGTAGCGAAGCGGGCGGCGCGCTGTATGGCTTACAGGTGCTGGAACGCAATCTGGCCAACCAGACGCAGAATATCACCCGTTTCGTGGTTCTGGCCCGCAAGGCCATCAACGTGTCGGACCAGGTCCCGGCGAAAACCACCCTGTTGATGGCGACCGGCCAGCAGGCGGGTGCGCTGGTTGAAGCGCTGCTGGTGCTGCGTAATCACAACCTGATCATGACGAAGCTGGAATCCCGCCCAATACATGGCAACCCGTGGGAAGAGATGTTCTATCTCGACGTTCAGGCCAACCTGGAGTCTGCATCCATGCAGAAAGCCCTGCGCGAACTGGGCGAGATCACACGCTCCATGAAAGTGCTGGGCTGCTATCCGAGCGAAACCGTGGTCCCGGTCGATCCGGCTTAATGTTCGATAAAGCGGCTTTTCTTCATCCCTGCCACATTTACAGGCAGGGTGAAGATGGCACCGGAAAGCGGGTATTTCTCCAGCTCCTCCGCCTCCATATTTTCCCGCGTGGTGGTGATAAACAGCGTTTTCATATCGTCGCCGCCAAAGCAGACCATTGTCGGGCAGCGTACCGGCAGCCGGTGCTCTTCCAGCTGTTCGCCTTGCGGTGAAAACCGTGCGATACGCCAGCCGTCAAACAGTGCGCTCCAGTAGCAGCCTTCCTCATCCATTGCCGCACCGTCGGGAATACCGTCTCCCTCGCTAAACCGGCGAAACTCTTCGCGCTTACCGGGTTCCCCCTGCTCATCAAGCGGCGTACGGTAGATCACACCGTTCGGCGTATCAGAAGTAAACATCCACCGTTTGTCAGGACTAAACACTAAACCGTTATGCCCCTGGATATCGCACTGGATCACTTTCGGCGTCAGGTCGTTGTCGATACGCATCAACATGGCCCCGTTATAATCTCCCGGCCCCCAGAACGTGCCCGCATAAAACCGTCCCTGATGGTCGGTGCCTCCATCGTTAAAACGTGCAAGCTGCGGGTTGGATGGGTTATCGCAAACCTTACGCTGGAGCAGGCCGTGTTTATCGGTCAGCCAGATGGCGTTTCGCATCGCGACGATAAATCCGCCGCGTTCACGCAGGGCAAAACACCCAACTTCTTCATGGAATGAGAGCACCGAGTGTTCCGCGGTGGGCAGATGGTACCGATGGATCTCCCCTTCCAGGATATCCGCCCAGTAGAGCGCCTTCTCTTCTGCACTCCACGTCGGGCATTCAGGCAGATGCCCGGTATAGTTCAACAGCAGCTGCGGTTCAGCCATGACAGTTCCCCAAAATGAAAAAAGCCAGCAATGCTGGCTTTCAGTATATACATCATCAGATTACTGGCGACTGTCATTTGCCTGGCGCAACAGCGTGCGGCTTTCACTCTGGAATCGCGTGGCGTAATCACCGAACCAGTGCTCCACTTTACGGAAACTGTCGATAAACGCTTGTTTATCGCCGTGTTCCAGCAAAGTGATCGCTTCGCCAAAACGCTGATAGTAGCGCTTGATCAGCGCCAGGTTATTTTCAGACGACATGATGATGTCGGCGTAAAGCTGTGGATCCTGGGCAAACAGTCGCCCGACCATCGCCAGCTCCAGACGATAGATTGGCGAGGAAAGCGCCAGCAATTGTTCAAGCTGAACGTTCTCTTCCGCCAGGTGCAGACCATAGGCGAAGGTTGCAAAGTGGCGCAGCGCCTGAATAAACGCCATGTTCTGGTCATGCTCAACCGCACTGATACGGTGCAAACGTGCCCCCCAGACCTGAATCTGTTCCAGGAACCACTGATACGCTTCCGGCTGACGACCGTCGCAGTAAACCACTACCTGCTTCGCCAGGCTGCCGCTGTCCGGGCCAAACATCGGGTGTAACCCAAGCACGGGCCCGGTGTGCGCCGCCAGCATTGCCTGTAGAGGACCATTTTTAACGGACGCCAGATCCACCAGAATGCAATCTTCCGGCAGCGGAGGAAGTTTCGCGATAATCTGCTCCGTCACATGAATCGGTACGCTGACGATAACCATTCCGGCGTCTTTCATCAGCTCCGGCGCGTGCGACCAGTCCTCTTTCTCCAGAATACGCACCTGATAGCCAGAAAGCGTCAGCATTTTCTCAAACAGACGCCCCATCTGCCCGCCACCACCCACGATAACCACCGGGCGCAGTGACGGACAGAGGGTTTTGAAGCCCTTGTCGTTTTCGCTGGAATAGGACTCCCGCATCACGCGACGCAGGACGTCCTCAATCAAATCAGGTGAAACGCCCAGGGCCTGTGCCTCTTTACGGCGGGAGGCGAGCATAGAGGCCTCACGCTCCGGAACGTAAATTGGCAGGCCGTATTTGCTTTTAACTTCGCCGACCTCAGCAACCAGTGCCATGCGGCGCGCCAGCAGGTCCAGCAACGCCTTATCCACTTCATCAATTTGATCGCGTAATGCGGTCAATTCAGCAACCATAACTATCCTCTTATGCCAGACGCGTCGCCAGCTGGCCGTTCAAATCTTTGTGGATCTCACGCAGTAGCGCATCAGTGGTTTCCCAGCTGATGCAGGCATCCGTGACGGAGACGCCGGGCTTCATCGCGCTACGCGGCTGTTCCGATGACTGATTGCCTTCATGAATATTACTTTCAATCATCAGGCCGATAATTGAACGGTTACCATCTTTAATCTGTGCAATCACAGATTCTGCAACCGCAGGCTGGCGACGGTAATCTTTATTCGAATTACCATGACTGCAATCTACCATCAGCGCCGGACGCAGTCCCGCCTGTTCCATCTCTTTTTCACACTGCGCAACATCCGCCGGGCTGTAGTTTGGCGCTTTACCGCCGCGCAGGATCACATGCCCGTCCGGGTTGCCCTGCGTTTGCAGCAGGCATACCTGGCCCGCCTGGTTGATCCCGACAAAACGATGGGGCATAGCGGCGGCGCGCATGGCGTTAATCGCCGTAGCCAGGCTGCCGTCGGTACCGTTTTTAAAACCAACCGGCATAGACAGGCCAGACGCCATCTCGCGGTGGGTTTGCGACTCGGTGGTGCGCGCCCCAATCGCAGACCAGCTAAACAGATCGCCGAGGTACTGCGGGCTGTTAGGATCCAGCGCTTCGGTTGCCAGCGGCAGCCCCATGCTGACCAGCTCCACCAGCAGGCGACGCGCAATCTTCAGGCCCGCTTCCACATCAAACGAGCCATCCATGTGCGGATCGTTAATCAACCCTTTCCAGCCAACCGTAGTACGTGGCTTTTCAAAATAGACGCGCATCACCAGATAGAGGCTATCGCTGACCTCCTCCGCTAATGCTTTAAATCGACGAGCGTACTCAATGGCGGTTTCAGGATCGTGAATGGAGCAAGGACCACATACCACCAGCAGACGCGGATCGCGGCCTGCGATAATGTCAGAAATGGTCTGGCGCGAGTGCTCAATCTGAGCTTCCTGCGCGACGCTCAGCGGGAATTCCGCCTTCAGTTGATCCGGGGTGATTAACACCTGTTCGTCAGTGATATGTACGTTGTTCAGCGCGTCTTTTTGCATGATTGCGATCCTGTCAAACTCGTTTGCGATAGTGGTTTTCCTCGAAGAGGTGACACAACGATATCACATCAAGTAAAGATTTCAATCCAAAATACGTACACATTACTTTACAGAAGCTTTTTAATTGCAAAATTAATGGCCTGAAACCGTAAATTTAAAATTACACGCGAACGCTTATAAGCCAGGCTATGCTCACAAAAAGGAGAATAGCCATGCGTTCAATTACTCTCATGTTGTTGTCGCTGATTTTGTCGGGTTGCCAGATCAATCCTTATACTTTTCAGCCTGGCTGGGCCAGCCCGGACTGGTTCACTGCCGGTAAAGAAGACGCTATGAATGGTGTTCCGGTTAAAGATAACCAGGCTCTGGCCGATAGTTTTAATGACCCTCAGGTTGATCGAGGGGAATATCTTCGTGGCTACGCTGACGGACAGAAAAAAATATGCGAAGAGGGCTTTATTCACGCCTGGGGATTAGCGGGAAAATCATTTCCTGCCAGCTGCGATACAACTGAAAATGCAGTAAAACTGCATGAATCCTGGCAACAAGGATTGGATGAAAGTATGCGTTCCAGCAGGCTTAATTGAGCCTGCCTTAATTCCTCTGAATATAGCTCACTGTAGATTTAGCTTAGGTCAAAACAGGGATATTTCTGACATAATGACGGCTTTGATAAACAATGGTATTCTGCCGACAATTCTTAAGGACATCTATTTCCGGGGCGGTTTGGCGGATTCTGATGAGAAATGCAATCTTGATCGCTTTGCTCCGACTCCCCCTGGCGCTAATGCTGTTCATTTTAGTGGCCCCGGCAAAGGCAGGCTCGTTCACTGAAACGGATAAATCAGTACGTTTGATTGTTTCTGGTATCGTGAGCTACACCCGATGGCCAGCACTGTCTGGCCAGCCTAAGCTCTGTATTTATGCCTCTTCCCATTACAGACAGGCGCTCAGCAGTGAAGATGAACACAACCCGTTGCCCTATAGTCCTGTCATTGTGCATAGCGATCGGGAAGCACTCACTGCAAGGTGCGATGCCCTCTATTTCGGGAGCGAGTCGCCAGCAAAACAACAGGAAATAATAAATCAATATCAGGGCCAGGCGTTGCTATTAATGTCAGAACAAAATCCTGAATGCGTTATTGGCAGCGCATTTTGTCTGATAATAGAGCACAACCAGGTCAGGTTTTCCGTAAATCTGGATGCGCTGGCGCGCAGTGGCGTAAGAGTCAATCCGGATGTATTAATGCTCGCACGGAATAAGAAGCATGAATAAGGAAGTCGTACCAACACCGCGTCCGACGTTTAAAAGAACGTTGCGGCGAATCAGCATGATAAGCGTCATTATAACGATGACGTTTATATGGTTGCTGCTGTGTTTCGCTTCCGTGGTGACATTAAAGCAATACGCGCAAAAAAACCTCGAACTTACCGGCGCCACCATGAGCCACAGCCTTGAAGCCTCTCTGGTGTTCAACGATGCCATGGCAGCAAATGAAACGCTGGCGACCCTCGGCAAGCAGGGGCAGTTTGCCGTGGCGGAAGTGCTTAATGCACATCATAAACGGTTTGCCTGGTGGTCGTGGAACCCGGCGGATAATACCGACACGCTGGGCGCGCTGGTCAACCGGTGGCTGTTCCCTGTTCCTGTCGCACAGCCCATCATACATAACGGCAATGTGATTGGCGAAATTCGTCTGACCGCACGCGACAGCCTGATTAGCCACTTTATCTGGCTCTCGTTTGCAGTCCTCACCGGGTGCATTCTTTTTGCTTCTGCCGTCGCATTGACCATCACCCGCTCGCTACATCATGGCATGGTTGTTGAAATGCAAAACATCACTGACGTTGTGCATGACGTTCGCACCAACCGCAACTTTTCTCGCCGGGTAACGGAAGGCCGCATTGAAGAGTTCCACCAGTTTGGAGAAGACTTCAACAGCCTGCTGGATGAAATGGAAGAGTGGCAGCTCAAACTACAGGCGAAAAACGCTCAACTGTTGCGTACCGCCATGCACGATCCGCTCACGGGGCTTGCAAACCGCGCCGCGTTTCGCAACAACATTGCAGCATTAATGAATGACGCTTCGGCAAAAACCAATTCCGCCCTGCTATTTCTGGACGGTGATAACTTCAAGTTTATCAATGACACCTGGGGTCATGCCGCGGGTGACTGCGTTCTGATCGAAGCCGCAAAAAGGATGGTCGAATTTGGCGAAAAACGTCATCAGTCTTACCGTCTTGGCGGCGACGAATTTGCCATGATTCTTTACGGTGTCCACACCGCGCGTGAGGTCGAATATATTTGCGCTGCGCTGTCGCAGCAATTTATCCGTCCGTTTGATCTGCATAACGGGCACACAGCATCAATGTCACTCAGCATTGGCTTTGCTCTGGCGTGGGAAAATGCCTCCGTTGAGGCCTTACTGGAGCAAGCCGATCGCAATATGTATCTGGTCAAAAACCAGCGTTCGAAAACAATATCCTGAAAGGAAGACGATATGTTACAGCGATATTTTGCGCCGTTGTTACTGGCATCACTGGCAATGTCCGGATGCCAGTCATCCCCTGAAGGGAAATTCACGCCAGAGCAAATCGCGGCCATGAAATCCTATGGCTTTAACGAACTGAATGGCGACTGGTCTCTGGGCCTGTCAGATAAGATCCTGTTTGATAAAAATGACGCCAGGCTGCGCCCGGAAAGTGAAACGCAGATCCAGACTATGGCCTCACGCCTGGCGGCAACCGGCCTGAACCACGCCCGGATGGATGGCCATACGGATAACTATGGCGAAGAGAGCTACAACGAAGCGCTTTCGTTAAAACGTGCCAATGTTGTGGCGGATGCCTGGGCGAAGGGCGCGAACATCCCGCGCAGCAACCTCACCACGCGGGGCTTAGGCAAAAAATACCCTGTCAGCAGCAACCGCACTGCACAGGGGCGCGCTGAAAACCGCCGGGTTGCGGTAGTCATCAGCACGCCTTAAGGCTATTTAACGGATGTTCCGGCGAGCGACACGCCTGAAACCGCTCGCCAGCGCAGCCAGTCAATCACAATAAAGACCACCAGACTGACGCCCATTACCGGCAACGCCAGCCCCAGCAGGAGGCTTATCAGGAACGTCACTCCCCTTCCCCACAGCGGCAATGCCAGCCAGCTTTGACAGAGCGTCTGTACCGGGTTCGCGGCTGACGTTGCAGGGCGACGCATCCACCACATCCGGTATCCCCAGATAATCAACACGCACAGCGCAACGCCAAACGCGATGAGCAGCAGCTGATTTGCCAGACCAAACAGGATCCCCATATGGAAATCCACGCCCCAGCGGGTGAGTTTAGCCATCAGCGGGAAATCCCCGAAGCGAGTGCTGTCCAGCACCTTCAGTGAGTGGGGATCCACGGCAACGGCATCAACCTGCGTCGGCCAGCGGCGATCGATTTCCGTCACCGTCCAGGCCTGGTCGTCCCTGCTTGCCGGGCGGATCTCAACCTTTTTCGCATCAATTCCTGACTGGCGGGCGGCCTGCAATACGCTGTCAAAAAGCGACAGTTCAACAGGCATTTCAGGCATCGTCATTCCCCCGTGATGACCACGATGTTCGGCGTGTTCATCCCTCATTTCCGGCGCACCGGAAAGGGTGGTATTTACCTGCGGCGTCAGCCAGTTCATCTCTGCACGCAGCTTATCGACGTTGCCACCGGCCCATTGTGACCAGGTTAACCCGGTGACTGAGAACAGCAGCATTCCCGTCAGTAACGTCCAGCCTAAGATCACATGCAGGCGACGACGATTCTGGAAACGATTGTTAATACGGCGCTTCGGTCGGGTGTAGAACCACAGCGCGATCCCGCCCAGGGCAGCAACCCACATCCACGAGGCGGCTAACTCGCTATAGAGGCGCCCGATGTTGCCCAGCATCAGCGAGGTATGCAGATAATCGATAGTCTGACGCAGCGGTAAAATCCCGCTGGTGCCGTACACAGTCATATCCCCTCGAACCTCAAGGCTGGCGGGATCAATAAAAATAGCCCGATGCTCGGAGGGACCCAGCGCCGGGTCGGCAAACATCACGCGGGTCGTTTCACCCTCTTCCAGCCCCGGACGAACAGCATGTAAACGCAGCGCTGAACCCACGGCCTTTTCTGCCACGGCAATTTGTTCAGCAAGAGGCTGCGCCTCACCAACGGCATCCGTGTGGAGTGCATAATGGTACAGCGCATTTTCAAGCTGCGGCGTGGCGACATACAGCGTACCGGTCAGCGCTGCGAAGAAGATAAACGGACCGACAAACAGCCCGATATAGAAATGGAGGCGACGCAGCAGGTTTCCCCATGCCGCGCGCGGAGTGCAGGTAGTCATACTTTTCCTATTTAAGGCAAAAAGTGAGTGATTTTGTTTTAAAGGGAGAAAGCAGACCGACGCGGCGGCGCGCGGGTATCAGGGTAAAGCCAGGGGAAAAAGTGCCAGTGGCTGACCGCCTGACGAGGCGGCTTCACGCGCAGCCGCTGCAACACCACGCTGAGCAGAACGATAAGCGCCAGCATCACGCCCGGAACATGCGCTAACAGCACGCAGTAGCCGCATGCTTCAGCATGGTCAACTGGCATAGAATGCGTCATATCACCATGATGCTCGTCCACCGACATCATGCTCATGTCGTGGTGCATGCCCGGCATGGCGCTCATGGGATCTTTTTGCAGCGAGACGGAGATCAGCGGCGCCACGACGATCAGCAGGATCGCAAACAGCGCGGTCAATGCCGCTGCGCGTTTCCAGCTATGCTGATGCAGTACGTTATCCACTTACCCTCCACCCAAGAGGCGAACATTGTAAATGATTTATGACGGAAGGGTTAACGCGAGAGGTGCGATGGGATAAAAAAAGGGCCAGCCTTTCGGCCAGCCCTTTCTAACAGGATGTCGCTTAAGCGAATCTTAGTTCAGACGCTCTTTAATACGAGCAGACTTACCAGTACGCTCACGCAGGTAGTACAGTTTAGCTTTACGTACAGCACCACGACGTTTAACAGCAATGCTGTCAACTACCGGAGAGTGAGTCTGGAAGACACGCTCAACGCCTTCGCCGTTGGAAATTTTACGAACAGTGAATGCAGAGTGCAGACCGCGGTTACGAATAGCGATAACCACGCCCTCGAATGCCTGCAGACGTTTTTTGGAACCTTCAACAACCCATACTTTCACTTCCACGGTGTCACCTGGACGGAAGGAAGGTACGTCCTGCTTCATCTGCTCTTGTTCAAGTTGCTTAATAATGTTGCTCATAATTTAATCTCTTATCCTGGGTAAACTGATATTCGGGAGCGTATTACGCTTTCCCATCATGTTCATGCTGCTGGTGCGCGTGTTCAGTTTTGAACTCGGCCAGCAACTTTGCTTGCTCTTCAGTCAGAGCCAGGTTTTCCAGAAGTTCAGGTCTTCTAAGCCAGGTTCGGCCCAGCGACTGCTTCAAACGCCAGCGACGTATCTCGGCATGGTTTCCAGACAGTAACACTGCCGGGACTTCCATCCCTTCTAACACTTCAGGACGAGTATAGTGTGGACAGTCCAGCAACCCATCGGCAAAGGAATCTTCCGTTGCCGAAGCTTCATGGCCCAGAACCCCCGGAATAAACCGGGCGACGGAGTCAATCAGCGTCATTGCCGGTAACTCACCACCGCTGAGAACGTAATCGCCGATAGACCATTCTTCGTCAATCTCGGTTTGAATTACGCGCTCATCTATTCCTTCGTAGCGACCACAGACCAGAATCAGTTTTTGATTCGTCGCCAGTTCGCTCACGCCCGCTTGATCAAGCTTGCGTCCCTGAGGTGACAGATAAATCACCTTCGCGCCTTCACCTGCCGCGGCTTTTGCTGTGTGAATGGCGTCCCGTAAGGGTTGCACCATCATCAACATCCCCGGTCCGCCGCCGTAAGGACGATCGTCCACGGTACGGTGCCGGTCGTGCGTGAAGTCACGAGGACTCCAGCTCTGGATGCTCAGCAGGCCATTCTTTACTGCCCGGCCAGTTACCCCGTAATCGGTAATCGCGCGGAACATTTCAGGAAACAGGCTAATTATGCCAATCCACATAGCGCCGTCTTTTACCGTTTATCCGGAGAATTTAAAAACCAGGATCCCAATCTACTTCAATGGTTTGAGTAGTGAGATCGACTTTCTTGATAACCTGTCCATCGAGGAACGGAACCAACCGCTCCTTGATGCCAAATGCATCTTTCAGGTTTGCCTTAATGACGAGAACGTCATTTGACCCGGTTTCCATCATGTCGATGACTTTCCCCAGGCTGTAGCCTTCAGTGGTCACTACCTGGCAACCCATAAGGTCTTTCCAGTAGTAGTCACCCTCTTCCAGCTGCGGCAACTGCGACGAATCCACGACAATCTCACAATTAGTCAGCGCATTCGCGGCATCACGATCGTCAATGCCTTTCAGCTTGATGATGATGTCCTGATTGTGGTGACGCCAGCTTTCCAGCTCGACCTCTTCCCACTTACCGGCTTTCTGGATAAACCAGGGCTGGTAATCAAAAATGCTATCAGCGTCTTCAGTGGAGGAAAACACTCTGAGCCAACCACGGATACCGTAGCAAGAACCCATTTTTCCCAATACGATCGGTTCAACAGGTGCTTTATTGCTCATCATGACCACCGTGACAGATTAAGCTGCTTTGTTTGCTGCTTTGATCAGCGTAGCAACGCGATCGGAAACAGTAGCGCCCTGGCCAACCCAGTGAGCGATACGATCCAGATCCAGACGGGTTTCTTCTTCTGCGCCAGCGGCCAGTGGGTTGAAGAAACCAACGCGCTCGATGAAGCGACCGTTGCGTGCATTACGGCTGTCAGTCACAACAACCTGGTAGAACGGACGCTTTTTAGCGCCGTGACGTGCTAAACGAATAGTTACCATAACATCCTCTTGTGTGAATAAAACAACCGGGCCCCATCGAGGAACGGAGCCCGGGTGTCATATTAAAAGCCCGAAAATTTTACTCATTTTCGGGCAAAAAGCAATCTCAAAAGCGATTATCGCCCAGGAAAACCGGGCGGCATCATGCCTTTCATGCCGCGCATCATCTTCGCCATGCCGCCTTTCTTCATTTTCTTCATCATGCGCTGCATGTCGTCGAACTGTTTCAGAAGGCGGTTTACGTCCTGCACCTGCATGCCGCAACCGGCAGCGATACGGCGTTTACGGGAACCTTTGATGATTTCTGGCTTCGCGCGCTCTTTCAGCGTCATCGAGTTGATGATGGCCTCCATACGCACCAGCACTTTGTCATCCATCTGGGATTTGACGTTGTCCGGGATCTGGCCCATGCCTGGCAGTTTGCCCATCAGGCTTGCCATGCCGCCCATGTTTTTCATCTGACGCAGCTGCTCAAGGAAGTCGGTCAGATCGAAACCGTCACCTTTTTTCAGCTTGCTGGCGAGTTTTTCCGCCTGGGCGCGGTCAACCTTGCTTTCAATATCTTCGATCAGCGACAGCACGTCGCCCATGCCGAGGATACGGGAGGCAATACGATCCGGATGGAACGGCTCCAGCGCTTCGGTTTTCTCGCCCACGCCGAGGAACTTAATTGGCTTACCGGTAATATGACGAATAGACAGCGCCGCACCGCCGCGGGCATCGCCGTCGACTTTGGTCAGCACCACGCCGGTTAACGGCAGGGCTTCGTTAAACGCTTTTGCGGTGTTTGCCGCATCCTGACCGGTCATGGCGTCAACAACAAACAGGGTCTCTACTGGATTGATAGAGGCATGAACCTGCTTGATTTCGTCCATCATCGCTTCGTCAACGTGCAGTCGACCGGCGGTATCCACCAGCAGCACGTCGTAGAATTTCAGCTTCGCCTCTTTCAGCGCCGCGTTAACGATGTCGACAGGCTTCTGGGCCACGTCGGACGGGAAGAAGTCCACGCCAACCTGCTCGGCCAGCGTTTCCAGCTGTTTGATCGCCGCCGGGCGATACACGTCCGCCGACACCATCAGCACCTTTTTCTTGTGCTTTTCGCGCAGGAATTTCCCCAGCTTACCGACGCTGGTGGTTTTACCCGCACCTTGCAGACCCGCCATCAGCACGACGGCTGGCGGCTGAGCCGCCAGGTTAAGCACCTGGTTCTCTTCGCCCATCGCCGAAACCAGCTCGTTACGGACGATTTTGACGAACTCCTGACCCGGAGTCAGGCTCTTGTTCACTTCATGGCCAACCGCTTTCTCTTTCACGCGGTTGATAAAGTCACGCACGACCGGCAACGCGACGTCTGCTTCCAGCAGCGCCATGCGCACTTCGCGCAGCGTTTCCTTGATGTTCTCTTCGGTGAGGCGTCCACGGCCGCTGATGTTGCGCAGCGTGCGCGACAAACGATCGGTTAAATTATCAAACATTGTCTCTCGCCTGGGGTAGAAACGTTAGGTCGCCTGGGCGACACATACACAGAATTTTGCCGGAGTATAACATGAAGGCGCCTTTGTTGTTATGCAACGGTTGGAGCAGGCGTCACGTAACGTTATACTGCTTCTCTTTCTTATTAAGACAACTGTCGACGCCTATATGCCTGTTTTCGCACTGATCGCCCTTGTTGCCTACTCTGTCAGCCTCGCGCTGATCATTCCTGGCCTGCTGCAAAAAAACAGCGGCTGGCGGCGCATGGCTATTCTTTCGGCGGTGATCGCACTGATTAGCCACGCCTTTGCGCTGGAATCACGCATTCTCCCCGGCGACGGCAGCGTGCAAAATCTGAGCGTACTGAACGTCGGCTCGCTGGTCAGCCTGATGATCTGTACGGTCATGACCATTGTCGCGTCTAAAAACCGTGGCTGGCTGCTGCTGCCGATAGTCTACGCCTTTGCGCTGATCAATCTGGCGTTAGCCACGTTCATGCCCAATGAGTTTATTACTCACCTGGAAGCCACGCCGGGGATGCTGGTGCATATCGGCCTGTCGCTATTTGCCTACGCGACGCTGATCATCGCCGCCCTTTACGCCATGCAGCTCGCCTGGATTGACTACCAGCTGAAAAATAAAAAGCTGGCGTTTAACCACGAAATGCCGCCGCTGATGGTGATTGAGCGTAAGATGTTCCACATCACCCAGGTCGGCGTGGTTCTGCTGACGCTCACGCTCTGCACCGGGCTGTTTTACATGAAGAACCTGTTCAGCGTGGAGAATATCGATAAAGCGGTGCTCTCCATCATCGCGTGGTTTGTCTATATTGTCCTGTTATGGGGCCATTATCATGAAGGCTGGCGCGGTCGCCGCGTGGTCTGGTTCAACGTTGCGGGTGCGGGCATTCTCACGCTTGCCTATTTTGGTAGCCGCTTCATACAGCAATTTGCTGGCTAAGTAACAAAAGGAGTTCCCCCTGGAACACATCTCTACCACCACGCTGATCGTCATTCTGGTCATCATGGTGGTCATCTCCGCTTATTTCTCTGGCTCTGAAACCGGCATGATGACGCTGAACCGCTACCGGTTACGTCATCGCGCCAAGCAGGGTAACCGTGCCGCGCGTCGTGTCGAAAAGCTTCTACGTAAGCCGGACCGTCTGATTAGCCTGGTGCTTATCGGTAACAACCTGGTCAATATTCTCGCCTCTGCACTGGGCACCATCGTCGGGATGCGTCTGTACGGCAACGCAGGCGTGGCGATTGCCACAGGTGTGCTCACGTTTGTGGTACTGGTGTTTGCGGAAGTGCTGCCCAAAACCATCGCGGCGCTTTACCCGGAAAAAGTCGCCTACCCGAGCAGCTTCCTGTTAGCACCGCTGCTTATTCTGATGATGCCGCTGGTCTGGCTGCTGAATATGGTGACACGGGTGCTGATGCGCATGGTCGGTATAAAGGCAGACGTCACCATTAGTAGCGCGCTCAGCAAAGACGAACTGCGTACCATCGTGAACGAATCCCGCTCGCAGATCTCCCGCCGCAATCAGGACATGCTCCTGTCGGTGCTGGATCTGGAAAAGGTCAGCGTTGACGACATCATGGTGCCGCGCAATGAAATCGTCGGGATTGATATCAACGACGACTGGAAGGCCATTGTCCGCCAGCTGACGCACTCCCCGCACGGGCGTATCGTCCTCTACCGCGATTCTCTCGACGATGCCATCAGCATGCTGCGTGTGCGCGAGGCCTATCGCCTGATGACTGAGAAAAACGAGTTCACCAAAGAGGTAATGCTGCGTGCCGCCGACGAAATTTACTACGTGCCGGAAGGCACCCCACTCAGCACGCAGCTGGTGAAGTTCCAGCGCAACAAGAAGAAAGTCGGCCTGGTGGTGGATGAATACGGCGATATACAGGGGCTGGTGACGGTCGAAGATATTCTGGAAGAGATTGTCGGGGACTTTACCACCTCGATGTCGCCTTCCCTTGCGGAAGAAGTCACCCCGCAAAACGACGGGTCAGTGCTTATCGACGGCAGCGCTAACATTCGTGAAATCAATAAAGCGTTCAACTGGCATTTGCCGGAAGACGAAGCGCGGACGATGAACGGAATGATCCTGGAAGCGCTGGAAGAGATCCCGGCGGCAGGCACGCGCGTGCGTATTGAGCAGTATGATATTGATATTCTGGACGTTCAGGACAACATGATTAAGCAGGTGAAGGTCCTGCCCGTTAAACCTTTACGCGAAAGTATCGCCGAGTAATGTTGTAGGCCGGGTGAGGCGAAGCCGCCACCCGGCACTACGGGTCGGCAAATTACGCTTTAGCTTTCGCCACGGTCACCATCGCAGCGCGAATAGTACGACCGTTCAGGGTATACCCTTTCTGCATCACGCCCAGCACGTTACCCGCGGCAACGTCTTCGGATTCCACCATCGCAATGGCCTGGTGAACGTTTGGATCCAGAGGTACATCCGTATCGGCAATCACTTCAACACCGAACTTACGCACCACATCCAGCATGGATTTCAGCGTCAGCTCAATGCCTTCAATCATCGCCGCGTTATCCGGGTTAGCTTTATCCGCCACTTCCAGCGCGCGATCCAGGCTGTCGATCACCGGAAGCAGTTCGTTGACGAATTTCTCCAGCGCAAATTTGTGCGCCTTTTCAACGTCCAGCTCGGTACGACGGCGCAGGTTTTCCATTTCCGCTTTGATACGCAGTACGCCATCGCGTTCGCGATTCTGCGCTTCTACCAACTGAGCTTCCAGGTTGGCAATTTTTTCATCGCGCGGGTCCACCTGCTCAGCAGACGTGTCTGGCTCTACTGCCTCAACTTCATCGTGCTGTTCCGTGATAATTTCTTCAGGGGCTTGCCCCTCAGGCGTTTTCTGTTCTTTACTACTCATGAATTTCTCCGCGTTTTTCTGCATTCATCTCGCTAACTTCGCTTATTATGGGGATCAGTTTCCTGGATTCAAGGGAACAAGGCAGATTGTCATCATTCATCAGGCACAAGGACCTCCAGAAAATGAATAATCATTTCAGGTGTATTGGGATCGTCGGCCATCCGCGTCACCCTACCGCATTGACGACACATGAAATGTTGTATCGCTGGCTGTGTGGTAAAGGCTATGAAGTGATGGTCGAGCAGCAGATTGCCCAGGAGTTGCAGCTTAAAAGCGTCAGAACCGGCACGCTGGCGGAAATTGGCCAGCAGGCGGATCTCGCCGTGGTGGTCGGTGGCGACGGCAATATGCTGGGCGCGGCGCGAACGCTGGCTCGCTATGATATTAAGGTTATTGGTGTTAACCGTGGCAATCTCGGTTTCCTGACCGACCTCGACCCGGACAATGCGCAGCAGCAGCTGGCGGACGTGCTGGAAGGCCACTATATCAGTGAAAAAAGGTTTTTGCTGGAAGCCCAGGTGTGTCAGCAGGACTGCCAGAAGCGCATCAGCACCGCCATTAACGAGGTGGTTCTCCACCCCGGTAAAGTGGCGCACATGATCGAATTCGAAGTCTATATCGACGAAATCTTCGCTTTCTCGCAGCGGTCTGACGGGCTGATTATTTCAACCCCGACGGGGTCCACCGCCTACTCGCTTTCAGCCGGAGGTCCAATCCTTACGCCATCGCTGGATGCCATTACCCTGGTGCCGATGTTCCCGCATACGCTCTCGGCGCGTCCGCTGGTGATCAACGGCGACAGCACCATCCGCCTGCGTTTTTCTCATCGCCGCAGCGATCTGGAGATCAGCTGCGACAGTCAGATTGCGCTCCCCATTCAGGAAGGTGAAGATGTCCTCATTCGCCGCTGCGATTACCACCTGAACCTCATTCACCCAAAAGATTACAGCTATTTCAACACATTAAGCTCCAAGCTCGGCTGGTCAAAAAAATTGTTCTGATTTTGCATACAGCACTTTACTGTATATAAAACCAGTTTATACTGTATACAAACACAGTTATGGTTTTTCATACAGGAAAACAATTATGCTGGCACAACTGACCATCAGCAACTTTGCCATTGTTCGTGAGCTTGAAATCGACTTCCATAGCGGAATGACGGCGATTACCGGTGAAACCGGTGCAGGTAAATCCATTGCCATTGATGCCCTCGGCTTGTGCCTCGGTGGTCGTGCAGAGGGGGATATAGTGCGCACAGGCGCCGCCCGTGCCGATCTCTGCGCCCGCTTCTCGTTAAAAGACACACCTGCCGCCCTGCGCTGGCTGGAAGCAAACCAGCTCGAAGACGGACGTGAGTGTTTACTTCGCCGCGTCATCAGCAGCGATGGCCGCTCCCGCGGTTTTATCAATGGTACAGCGGTTCCCCTCTCCCAGCTTCGCGAGCTGGGCCAGCTGCTCATCCAGATCCATGGTCAGCATGCGCACCAGCAGTTAATCAAACCCGAACAACAGAAAGCCCTGCTTGATGGCTACGCAGGTGAGTACGCGCTTACTCAACTCATGGCGGAGCACTATCGTCAGTGGCATCAAAGCTGCCGCGAACTTGCGCAGCATCAGCAGCAAAGCCAGGAGCGTACCGCGCGCGCCGAGCTGCTGGAATATCAGCTGAAAGAGCTGAACGAATTTAACCCGCAGGCGGGTGAATTTGAGCAAATCGACGAAGAGTACAAGCGTCTGGCCAACAGCGGTCAGCTGCTCTCCACCAGCCAGACTGCCCTTAACATGCTGGCGGATGGCGAAGACGTGAATTTGCAGAGCCAGCTGTACAACGTGCGTCAGCTTGTGACCGAACTGACCGGCATGGACAATAAGCTTTCTGGCGTACTGGAAATGCTGGAAGAGGCCGCGATTCAGATTTCAGAAGCCGGGGATGAGCTGCGCCACTACTGTGAACGTCTGGATCTCGACCCGAACCGTCTGTTCGAGCTTGAGCAACGCATCTCCCGTCAGATTTCACTGGCGCGTAAGCATCACGTTACCCCGGAAGAGCTGCCGAATTACTATCAGTCTCTGCTGGAGGAACAGCAGCAGTTGGACGATCAGGCCGATTCCCTTGAAACCTTGTCTCTGGCGGTTAATCTGCATCATCAGCAGGCGCTGGAAACGGCGAAACGGCTGCACGACGTGCGGCAACACTATGCGCAGGAGCTTAGCCAGCACATTACCGACAGCATGCATACGCTGGCGATGCCGCATGGGGTGTTCACCATAGATGTTCGCTTTGAAGAGAATCACCTGACGGCGGAAGGCGCAGACCGCGTAGAATTCCGCGTCACCACCAACCCGGGCCAGCCTTTGCAGGCAATTTCGAAAGTGGCTTCCGGTGGTGAACTGTCGCGTATCGCCCTGGCCATTCAGGTGATTACCGCCCGTAAAATGGAAACCCCGGCGTTGATTTTCGATGAAGTGGATGTGGGTATCAGCGGCCCGACCGCGGCCGTTGTCGGCAAACTGCTGCGTCAGTTGGGTGAATCGACGCAAGTCATGTGTGTGACTCACCTGCCGCAGGTCGCCGGATGTGGTCATCACCACTTTATCGTCAGCAAGGAAACCGATGGTGAAATGACGGAAACGCACATGAAGCCGCTGGATAAACGCTCACGCTTGCAGGAGCTGGCACGCTTGCTCGGCGGCAGTGAAGTCACTCGCAATACCCTCGCGAATGCGAAAGAACTGCTGGCGGCATAAACTTTTTCGGGATCTCAGGGTCATACAGAACAACAAAAACGCCGCCAGACCGGTTTCAAAGTGGGGCAAGGTCTATTATCATCGGCATATTACATATGAGCCGCGTACTGCTCGGGCCCGAAAAGGAATCAAATCACTATGCGCTGTAAAACGCTGACCGCTGCCGCAGCGGTTCTTCTGATGTTGACCGCAGGCTGTTCCACTCTGGAGAAAGTGGTTTACCGTCCTGACATCAACCAGGGGAACTACCTTACCCCTAACGATGTGTCCAAAATCCGCGTGGGTATGACACAACAGCAGGTCGCTTATGCCCTGGGAACCCCGATGATGTCCGATCCGTTCGGCACAAACACCTGGTTCTATGTATTCCGCCAGCAGCCTGGTCATGAAGATGTAACCCAGCAAACCCTGACGCTGACCTTCAGCAGTGGCGGCGTGCTGACTAACATCGACAACAAGCCTGCCCTGACCAAATAATCAGGCGTCAGCAACGCAAAAAGGTGCTCAATGAGCACCTTTTTTGTGTACATTTATTTGGCTACTTACCGGATTTCTCTGCTCGCTGACGGCGCAACTCTTTCGGGTCGGCAATCAGCGGACGATAGATTTCAACCCTGTCGCCCTCTTTCAGCACATCACCGAGCTTAACCGGACGGCTATAAATGCCGACTTTATTCTTCGCCAGGTCAATATCACGGCGAAGTTCAAGGATGCCGGAGGCCCGGATAGCCGCCTCAACGGTGGCACCCTCTTCAAGCATCACGCGCTGCAAATACTGCTTCTCCGGCAGCGCATACACCACCTCAACAGCAATCTTATGCGACACTGTAAACCTCTTTGGCGCGCGTGGTGAACGCCTGAACCATATTCGAGGCCAGCTCTTTAAAGATTCGGCCAAACGCCAGTTCGATCAGCTTATTGGTAAATTCAAAATCCAGATGAAACTCAATGCGGCAGGCGTCAGCGCTCAATGGCGTAAACTTCCACCCTCCCATCAGTTTTTTAAACGGACCATCCACCAGATGCATCAAAATACTCTGATTGCTCGTCAGGGTATTGCGCGTGGTGAACGTTTTGCTGATCCCCGCTTTGGAGACATCCACGGCCGCAGTCATCTGCGTCGGGCCGGATTCCAGCACCCGGCTACCGGTGCATCCTGGAATAAATTCCGGATAGGACTGAACGTCGTTCACTAACTGATACATTTGTTCCGCGCTGTAGGGAACAAGCGCAGTACGGCTAATCTGAGGCATAGCATTTTCCATGGTCACACAACAGACAAATAATAACATTTATCACCTGTTAAAAAAACGCTAAGCCTTATCTCGTGCTAATATAGCGCGTTAGACCTCACAGGACGCAATGAGGTGACTTTTTAAAATCAGATTACCGACGGCTTTACGACACTTATGACGAAGAAAAAAGCACATAAACCTGGTTCGGCGACCATTGCGCTTAACAAGCGTGCTCGCCACGAGTATTTCATCGAAGAAGAATTCGAGGCCGGCCTTGCGTTGCAGGGCTGGGAAGTAAAATCGCTGCGTGCCGGGAAAGCCAATATCGGCGACAGCTACGTGATCCTGAAAGACGGTGAGGCCTTCCTGTTCGGCGCGAACTTTACGCCGCTGACCGTCGCCTCTTCACATTACGTTTGCGATCCTACCCGCACCCGTAAGCTGCTGCTAAACAAGCGCGAACTGGAATCCCTCTACGGACGCATCAACCGTGAAGGCTTCACAGTGGTGGCACTCTCTTTGTACTGGAAAAACGCCTGGTGCAAAGTGAAAATCGGCGTGGCGAAAGGTAAGAAACAACACGACAAGCGTACTGACCTGAAAGCACGCGAGTGGCAGCTCGACAAAGCACGTATCATGAAAAACGCAGGACGTTGATTCTGCGCACTTATTGTACTATTCAATAAGTTAGCGTTTCGGGCTGGTGTCGAGGAAGTAAAATCTGGTATACTGAGTTCAACACTATTGGGGCTGATTCTGGATTCGACGGGATTTGCGAAACCCAAGGTGCATGCCGAGGGGCGGTTTGCCTCGTTAAAAGCCGCAAAAAAATAGTCGCAAACGACGAAAACTACGCTTTAGCAGCTTAATAACCTGCTAAGAGCCCTCTCTCCCTAGCTTCCGCTCTTAAGACGGGGATCAAAGAGAGGTCAAACCCAAAAGAGATCGCGTGGAAACCCTGCCTGGGGTTGAAGCGTTAAAACTAATCAGGCTAGTTCGTTAGTGGCGTGTCTGTCCGCAGCTGGCGTGCGAATGTAAAGACAAACTAAGCATGTAGTACCGAGGATGTAGAAATTTCGGACGCGGGTTCAACTCCCGCCAGCTCCACCAAATATTGATGTACTGAAGTTCAGTAAAGTCTACTAAGCCCGCACAGCACAAGCTCTGCGGGCTTTTTTACGTCTATTGTAGTCTAGTGAGAATTGCTGAGAACTACGAGTTATGGCACCCTGAATGGGACCCACGAAGATGGGTCCTAAAATCGAGGGTCCCAAACATGGCCAAAATCGCTAAGAAGCTCACTGACACTGAAATCAAAAGCACCAAACCTGCCGAAAAAGAGGTTAACCTTTTTGACGGCGATGGTTTGCTGTTGCGAATCGCTCCCCTGGCGAAGGGAGGGAAGAAAAATTGGTATTTCAGATATGCAGTGCCTGTGACCAAAAAGCGAACTAAGGTGAGCTTAGGAACCTATCCTCACCTTACACTTGCGAAGGCACGAGCTTTACGTGATGAATACTTGTCGTTGCTTACAAATGGTATAGACCCCCAAGTTCATAACAACCAAAAAGCCAATGCACTGAAAGATGCCACGGAACATACATTTCAAGCAGTAGCCAAGAAGTGGCTTGATGAGAAAGTCAAAACGTCAGGCATCTCCCAAGATCATGCTAACGACATCTGGCGAAGCCTAGAGAGAAATATCTTTTCCACATTGGGTGATACCCCAATTAAGGAGATTCGCCCTAAAATGCTTAAACAGCATTTAGAACCCATAGAAAAACGAGGTGTCCTTGAAACACTTCGCCGCATCATATCCCGCCTGAATGAAATTTTCCGCTATGCAGCAACAGAAGAACTCATAGAATTCAACCCGGCAGACAACCTGGGGCAACGGTTCAGCAAGCCAAAAAAACAGAATATGCCAGCATTACCCCCTTCCGAACTCCCTCGCTTCTTGGTTGCTCTAAACAATGCTTCTATCCGTTTGGAAACAAGGCTACTGATTGAGTGGCAACTTCTCACATGGGTTCGCCCAGGTGAAGCTGTTCGCACAAGATGGTCAGATATTGATATTGAAACTGGCATGTGGAACATCCCGGCGGAGTTTATGAAAATGAAGAAGCCTCACAAAGTTCCACTGAGCAAAGAAGCTTTGCGAGTTTTGGATTTAATGAAAGTCATCAGCGGGCATAGAGAGTGGGTGTTCCCCAGTATCAAAGCTCCACTCAATCACATGCATGAACAAACAGCTAATGCGGCCATAATCCGTATGGGTTTCGGAGGTGAGCTTGTAGCTCACGGTATGCGATCCATTGCTAGAACGGCTGCTGAGGAGTCTGGCAAGTTTAGGACTGATGTCTTAGAAGCCGCCCTTGCCCACTCGAAGAAAGATGAAATAATTGCAGCCTACAATCGTGCAGAGTATCTCACTGAACGGGTGGTTCTCATGCAATGGTGGAGTGACTATGTTTCGTCTCAAAAATGCAAAGTTATTGCCGCATAACTCTCCCATGATGGATTAACTATCTTGATTTAGTTAAAGAATTAATAATCACACCATTAACCTATGTGGACTAAGCATAGCCATTTACAAATGGGGACATTGAGTCCACATAACGAAAGCTGTCGGTCATATCAGCTAAATAATTCACATCTCTTCTCGATTATCATACACCTCGAAGATCTACCAAATTCGCTCTAATCAATGATAAAACAGTTGAATTCGGTTAAAATTTGATCAATTTTATCCTCTACATTGTATTGAATCATCCATGAGGTTTCGTGCATGGCTAGCGAAAATGACAAAAATCATAGAGTTAGGGTCGCGCAGTACTTGAGGATGTCTACCGACCATCAGCAATATTCTTTACATAATCAGTCCGAATATATCAAAGATTATGCTGAAAAGAACAATATGGAAATCGCTTATACCTACGATGATGCAGGTAAGAGCGGAGTCAGTATCGTAGGCAGGCATTCTTTGCAGCAGTTACTTAGCGATGTAGAACAAAAGAAAATAGATATACAGGCTGTATTATTTTATGATGTGAGCCGTTTTGGTCGTTTTCAAAATAGTGATGAAGCGGCATATTATTCCTTTCTATTTGAGAGAAATGGTGTAGATCTTATATATTGTTCCGAACCTATACCCACTAAAGATTTCCCTTTAGAGTCCTCTGTTATACTGAATATAAAAAGATCTAGTGCTGCATATCACAGCAGGAATTTATCTGAAAAGGTATTTATAGGGCAAGTAAATTTAATAAAGCTTGGTTATCATCAAGGCGGTATGGCTGGTTATGGGCTGAGACGTCTTTTAGTAGACGAAAATGGCATAGCTAAAGAAATATTGAGTTTCCGCAAAAGAAAGAGTATTCAAACAGATAGGGTAATATTAATTCCGGGACCAAAAAATGAAATAAAAATTGTAAATAGAATATATGATCTCTTTATAGATAATAACGTCCCAGAATTCATTATTGCTGAGAGATTAAATGAACAGAACATACCTGCAGAAAATGGAACATTATGGACTCGTGCAAAAATACATCAAATTTTGACAAATGAAAAATATATTGGAAACAACATATATAACAAAACCTCATCTAAATTAAAAAGTAGACTTGTAAAAAACCCCAAACATGAATGGGTTAGATGTGACAAGGCATATAAACCTATTATTTCAAAGAAAAAATACAATAAAGCTCAAGAAATAATTCAGCTCCGATCCATTCATTTGACTAATGAAGATCTATTAGAAAAACTAAAACAAAAATTAGAATCTAATGGAAAACTATCAGGCTTTATCATTGATGAAGATGATACAGGCCCTTCATCTTCTGTTTATAGAACCCGATTTGGTGGTCTTTTAAGAGCATATACTTTGATTGGTTATAAGCCAGAACATGATTACAGCTATCTCAAAATAAATGAAGCACTAAGATCATTTCACTCAGAGATAATTGAGGATTTTAAGGGTGAAATTTTAAAAAGTAACTGTCATATAGACGAGTATAAATATGCCCCAATGCTTTACATCAATGATGAGTTTTTAATTTCCGTCCTTGTTACTAAATGCATACATATGAAATCAGGTAAACTTAGATGGAAAGTCCGGTTTGATAACTCACAGAAAGCAGACATAACAATTGTTATACGAATGAATTCACAAAATATTTCACCTCTTGATTTTTATATCATACCAAAGATTGAAAACGAATATAATAAAATGTGCATGACGGAAACAAACAACATTCGATTAGATCTCTATAGATTTGATAATCTTGATAAACTTCTACAAATTATAACTCGCATGAAAGTGAGGGAACTATATGCTGCCTGAAAAAAATGAATTCCCAATAATTCAAATTGAGATTGCAAAAATAAAATTTCTTAACCCACGAACAAGAAATAAGTTAGTGCATGAAGAAATAAAGGAAAGCATAAAAAAAAGAGGATTAAGCAAGCCTATAAGCGTAAGAGCTATTGATGAAGGCGATTTCAAATATGCTTTAATTTGTGGTCAAGGGAGAATAGAGGCTCTCGTTGCATTAGGTGAAACTATTATTCCAGCAATTATAAGAGATGTATCAGAAGAAGATGCTTACGTTATGAGTTTAGTTGAAAACATTGCAAGGAGAAGACCACGTTCTAATGAGTTATTACAGGTGATTAAAGACATGAAAATCAGAGGACTTTCAGACTCCGAAATAAGTGAGATTACTGGATATTCATCGAACTGGGTGAGCAGTATTAATATGCTACTTGATAAGGGAGAGCATAAACTTCTCTCAGCAGTCGAACGGGGTAATTTGCCTCTGTATCTCGCAGTGCAATTTGCAAGATGTGAAACTGAGGAAGCACAAGATATTCTTACCGAAGCATATGATAAAAAATTAATAAAAAGTCGGGACATTATAAAGATAAAACACATTCTAAATCAAAGAACAGTTGGGAATAAAGGTGCAAAAGCAGCCGGATTTTATTATCACAAACCATCAAAAAGGATGACTGCAGAGGAGTTGATTGAGCTTTATGAAAATAGTATCGCTGAACATAAATCTGTTTATAACAACTCAAAATTCATAAAAACCAACCTACTAATAGTAAATGAGATTTTTAACATCATAATGATGAATAAAAGCTTTCAACATATACTTGAACAAGAGAATCTTTCAGAACTACCATCTCAGATATTAACCCCAGTAAACAAAGAGGTATTAAAATGATTCAGATACGTTTTGGCGATAATTTTATTTACCTGGAAACTAATAAGTTAATTCCATCTAAGGAATTATTAGAAAACGTAAAGCGAAGCCATAAATATCATCAAATAGTTACCTCTATCGAAAGCTTAGGTATTATTGAACCAATAATAGTATTCTATGACAAAGATAAAGATGTCACTAAGATACTTGATGGCCATTTAAGGGTTGAGGCTTTAAAAGACTTAGGTATAGAAAAAGCTCCATGTATACTTTCGAGCATAGATGATGCTTTCACTCCTAACAAACAAGTGAATCATATAAATGTAGTTGAAGAACATAGAATGATAATTAAGTCTCTGGCAAAAGTATCAATTGAAAAACTTAGTGCTGCTTTGGGCATATCTGTTGATGCCATAAAAGATAAAGCGAATGTGATGAACGGCATAGATCCAAGTGTAATTGCGAAACTTTCTGATAAACCTATACCTAAGGCTACATTTGACGTTTTGAGGAAAATGAAGCCAATTCGCCAAATTGAAGCAGTCGGTACAATGATTAATTTTGATAATTATAGTAAAAAATTTGCAATGAGCATCTTGGATGCAACACCGGCATCGATGATAGTAAATAAAGGGAAAAACACTCCCTATAAAAAGGACATAAAAAAAACCATACTTCGTCTGGAACAAGAAATGGCAACAACTTCGGAAGAAACGAAAAAGCTTCAAACCGAGTATGGTTCAGATATGTTGAAATTCGTTATAATCCAGTCATATATTAATAAATTACTTGGCAATTCTAAAGTTCTTCATTGGTTCTTAGAAAACGAGGTTGATTATCTTAATGAGTTAAAAAGAATTTCTAGAATAAATTCTTTGGATGATAAGACTCTTACTGAAAACAGCAAGTCATAGTCATGTTTTATATAGCCTAAATAAACCAAGAAGTATACTTACACAACGACCTTCACGCCGAAGAAGCTGTCAGATACGCCAGCAACCAAAGCATTACGTTTAAGTGTCAGTCATTGATACGAAGGGATAACTGCGTATCAGCAGCCGGACATTGAGTCGAATAAAGGCTGGTAGAGAGGGACAGTTCTGTGTCACCGGGAGATTCGTCAGAAACATCAGCGGCAGAACAGATGAACCAGCAATTGGTAGTGCACAGAAAACTCTCCAGTATTTAATTATTCAACTTAACACTAAAAAAAATCACATATTTAATATCATAATTTTTCTTTGGTCTACGTATGCGAGAGTTATTGTGGCTTTAACCGGGTATTAGGAGTCGTTTCAGATAAAAGATGTTCTTCGATTCGACTGGACTTGGTAATAGCAATAAGTAATCGTTAATATTGAAGGACGAAAGGCTACTTCAAAACAAAGTAACCTTTCCAATATTCCCATCTATGGGACAAGTGGTACATTAACTGCACATAGTGCAGGATACATATGACATAAAACTTTTTATTTATGGCATACATTATAAATAACTTGTATTTTATGAATGTCAATAGGTTCTTGTTTAATACTTTTAAAATAATTAATTGATTGTTTTTATTATAGCTTCGCTTGTACAAGCGAAGATCCTATTGTTCTTGAATGAATAATGCCAATTATAAGAGAAGCAAGGGCTAACTCTGCGAAGCCGCTGCGCTTGCTTCTTCGAGTTCCCCTTGCTTTTCTTCCCTTCGGTTAGAAAAGAAAGAAAACCTCTGCCAACCTTGCATATCAATAATTTTACTCAGTAAAATATCATATATACTTCTCTTAAGCATATCTTCCAAAAATAAACCTCTCACTTTACAAACAACTTGACACATCATTTTAGCTTGACATCCTATTCGTTTAGAATATTAACATCCGATGAATTTTAATGACCAAGTAAAAATTTTCACCATGACAAAAAACTTAATAACTAAACGTGATGTAAGTACATTAAGACAGTTTTTTGATTACAAAGTTTTGTATCTTTTGCTTTATCTTCCTGTAAATATGCAAGAAGAGGATAGAGTAAAGGGTACAGAAAATGCTCACAGTTATGTAGTATGGAACTCACTTGGTGTTAGTCCGAGTAGTAGAAATTCACCCAGACAAACATTAACAGCTATACAGCAATTATGTCTATGACCGTGACTCCATTGAGGGCCAACGACTGACATCAACAACCCTGTTACAAAGCACTTACCCCATGAGTCATTGCACTTGCTGAGCTGAACGAAAACACTAAAATCAGATAATAATTAATCGCTGTATAAGCTCGTAACAAGCGGAACTTTAAGGCAAAATAGGGCTACCATCCTAATTCACGAAGTTACGCCAATGGCAAGAAAACCTAAAGAAATCAAAACAGATCCGTTAGAAGTCATCCTGTGGAAAGCGGCAGACAAGCTGCGTAAAAACATTGATGCAGCCGAGTATAAGCATGTCGTGCTGGGCCTCATTTTCCTTAAGTATATTTCTGATTCTTTTGAATCTCATTATGAGTTGCTGAAGGCAGGTGAAGGCGAGTTCGCAGGCGCTGACCCGGAAGATAAAGACGAGTACACCGCTTACAACATTTTCTTTGTCCCTGAGCTTGCACGCTGGAACTATCTAATATCTAAGGCCAAGCTACCTGAAATCGGTAAGCTGGTTGATGATGCTATGGAGCTTATCGAAGCGGGTAACCCACAGCTAAAAGGTGTGCTGCCGAAAGTCTACGCTCGCCAGAACCTCGACGCCACCGTGCTGGGTGAACTGATAGATTTGATTGGCAACATTGCACTGGGAGATGCCAAAGCGCGTTCTGCTGATGTATTAGGCCACGTATTCGAATACTTCCTTGGTGAATTTGCACTGGCAGAAGGTAAACAGGGCGGTCAGTTCTATACGCCAAAATCCATCGTAAGCCTGCTGGTTAACATGCTGGAACCCTATAAAGGCCGAGTCTTTGACCCCTGCTGTGGTTCTGGTGGTATGTTCGTTCAGTCAGAAAAATTTGTAGAAGCACATCAGGGAAATATTGACGATATTTCGATCTATGGGCAGGAGTCCAACCAGACCACCTGGCGTCTGGCAAAAATGAACCTGGCAATTCGTGGGATTAATTCTGAACACGTTCGCTGGAATAATGAAGGTTCATTTCTTAACGATGCTCACAAAGATTTGAAATCTGATTTTATCATAGCTAACCCACCGTTTAACGTTTCCGACTGGTCTGGTGAGCAGCTTCGTGGTGATGCCCGCTGGCAATATGGCATTCCACCTGCTGGCAACGCTAACTTTGCCTGGATGCAACACTTCCTGTATCACCTGTCGCCAAAAGGTCAGGCTGGCGTTGTGCTGGCAAAAGGGGCTTTAACCTCTAAAAGTTCGGGTGAAGGTGATATTCGTGCAGCACTGGTCAAAGATGCCAATGTGATTGATTGTATCGTTAACTTACCCGCAAAACTGTTCCTGAATACCCAGATCCCAGCGGCCTTATGGTTTATGCGCCGAGATCGTGAAAACAGCAGTCATTATCGTGATCGCAGTAAAGAAATTCTGTTTATTGATGCCCGTAATCTTGGTCATTTAATCAACCGCCGTAGCAAAGTGCTTTCTGACGAAGATATCAAAACTATTGCTGACACCTACCATAACTGGCGTAACAAAGGTGGCGACTACGAAGATGTGGCTGGTTTCTGTGCATCTGTCGATATCAATGAAGTCGCTAAACTTGATTATGTGCTGACGCCTGGCCGTTATGTTGGCCTTGCTGACGAAGAAGACGATTTTGACTTTAAAGAACGTTTTACGGCTCTTAAAGCGGAGTTTGAAGCACAATTGGAAGAAGAAGCGCATCTGAATAAGTCTATCGCTGAGAGTCTGGCGAAGGTGGTTTTATGAGTCAGTGGATAAAAACTAAACTTGGTGAGATTGTCATTCTTAATTATGGTAAAGCATTAAAGGCACAGGATAGGAATGCTGGCTCTATACCTGTATATAGTTCAGGTGGATTAACTGGTTGGCATAACAAAGCATTAATAAACGAACAAGGAATTATTATTGGTCGTAAAGGAACTGTTGGGAAAGCGTACTTAACTTATGGACCATTTTGGTGTATTGATACTGCTTATTATATTTTACCTAACCCTTCGAAATATGATTTTGTTTTTTTATTCTATTTGTTGAAAACATTAGGGCTGGAAGAACTGAACGAAGATAGCGCTGTTCCTGGACTAAACAGGGATACCGCTTATAGTCAAGAGATCCTATTACCTTCACTGCCAGAGCAAAAAGCCATCGCCTCTGTGCTGTCCTCTCTTGATGACAAAATAGACTTGCTTCATCGCCAGAATAAAACTCTGGAATCCATGGCCGAAACCCTGTTTAGGCAGTGGTTTATTTTAGATAGTACTGGTGTATCAGTTAGTATAGATCAGATAATTGACTTTAATCCAAAGCGAACTTTAATTAAAAGCCAAGACGCTACTTATTTGGACATGGCTGGACTGAGCACTGTTATTTTTCGTGCAAATGGATATTACAGACGTCCATTTTCTTCAGGAACTAAATTTACTAAACGAGATACCTTGCTAGCCAGAATTACCCCATGTTTAGAAAATGGGAAAGCGGCCTATATTGATTTTTTAGACGACAATGAAACTGGATGGGGTTCTACCGAATTCATAGTTATGCGTCCTAAAAAAGAAATCCATCCTTTTATCTCATATATCATGTGCCGAAACCCGGACTTCAAAGAATATGCAGAAAGCTGTATGGAAGGTTCAACTGGCAGACAACGAGTTAACTTGGATCATCTTAAGAAGTTCAATGTTAATCTGCCAACAGAAGCTTCGCTACGTATAATTAATGAGCTATTAGATTCATTTGAAAGTAAACTTATTAACAACTCAAAACAAATTGATAGCTTAGAAAAACTCCGCGATACCTTACTTCCCAAACTGATGAGCGGTGAAGTACGGGTTCAGTATGCAGAAGAAGCAATCGCATCAGTAGCATAAAATAATTATGCGGGTGTACAGCCCGCTCTCTGGTTAAGCGGCAATAAGGACAGTACGCATGGCAAAGATGACCGAATCCGATATTGAAGTAATGGTAATTGAGCACCTGCAAGGGCTGGGCTATGAGTATGTTTACGGCCCGGACATTGAACCCAGTGGCATCAATCCGTTACGTAGCTATCAGCAGGTTATCCTTGAAGATAAGGTGCGTATTGCTCTACAACGCCTGAATCCGCACCTTAGTGAACAGAAGTGTGAGGAAGCCCTGAAACAGGTGATGCAGATCAGCACACCTGATCTAATGGCAAACAATCTGGCCTTTCATCGCCTGTTGACCGAAGGGATCAATATCGAAGTCAGTAAGGATGGTAATACACAAGGAGAGCTGGCCTGCCTGATCGACTTTAACGATCCCACTAATAATGAATTTCTGGTCATTAATCAGCTCACCATCAAAGAAGGCAATCATACCCGCCGACCTGATCTTATTTTATTCATCAACGGCCTGCCATTAGTCGTTATCGAACTTAAAAATGCCGCTGACGAAAATGCTACGGTAACAGGTGCCTATAATCAGATTAAAACCTATCAGAACCAAATCCCCGTTCTGTTTAACTACAATGCTTTTAATGTGATATCTGACGGGCTGGAAGCCAAAGCGGGGACGGTTTCTGCCGATTTCAGTCGTTATATGACATGGAAAACCGCTAATGGTAAAACACAAGCTACCAGTACCCAACCACAGCTCGAAGTTTTATTACAGGGATTGCTTAATCCTGTAACGCTGTTGGATGTGATCCGCCACTTTATCGTGTTTGAAGCCAGCAAACATGAAGACAGCAAAGGGATTATCAGTATCCGTACCGTTAAAAAAATGGCTGCTTATCACCAGTACTACGCGGTTAATGCAGCAGTACTTTCCACTATTCGTGCCTCAGGTGTAAATGCAGATTCCCCCTCTGCCGAAGTAGCACTGCGCCAGCAGGGACGTAACAGTAAAGTTCTTGTTAATGCGCAAAAAACCGGAGATCGTAAAGCGGGGGTCGTGTGGCATACCCAGGGTTCCGGTAAATCGCTTTCGATGGTGTTTTATACCGGGAAGATTGTACTGGCGCTGAATAATCCAACAGTGGTAGTGATCACTGACCGTAACGATTTGGATGATCAGCTATTCGGTACGTTTTCTTCTGCCACTCAGCTACTTCGTCAGACACCAAAACAGGCCGACAACCGGGAAGAACTCAAAGAATATTTGCGCGTAGCCTCTGGTGGTGTGGTGTTTACCACTATTCAAAAATTCCAGCCTAATGATGGCAGCAATATCTATGAGTTGTTGTCAGACAGAACCAATATTGTCGTTATCGCTGATGAAGCCCACCGTTCACAATACGGTTTCAGCGCCAAAGAAGTTGACGTGAAAGACAGTGAAGGCAACGTTACAGGTAAGCGCACTGTTTATGGCTTTGCCAAATATATGCGTGATGCCTTACCTAATGCGACCTATCTCGGCTTTACCGGAACCCCCATAGAAAAAACGGACGTCAACACGCCTGCTGTTTTTGGTAACTATGTTGATATCTACGATATCTCGCAGGCCGTTGAAGATGGTGCAACAGTTCGTATCTTTTATGAAAGCCGTCTTGCCAAAATTGCCATCAGTGATGAAGGTCGTCAGCTTATTGAAGACTTTGATGATGAGTTTAACGAGGACGAACTGACGCTCACGCAAAAAGAACGTTCTAAATGGGCCAGAATCGAAGGTTTGATTGGCAGTTCAAAACGTATTAAAGCGATTGCGGCGGATATGGTTCTGCACTTTGAGCAGCGCTTAAAATCCAATGCCGATCATGGTAAGGGCATGATTGTTACCATGTCCCGCCGTATTGCTGCTGAACTATATAAAGAAATCATAGCCTTAAAACCTGAATGGCACAGCGATGATTTAAATGACGGTATAATAAAAGTCGTCATGACCTCTTCTGCTGCTGACGGGCCAGAAATTGCCAAACACCACACCACAAAAAAAGAACGTCAGGTTCTGGCTAACCGTATGAAGGATGACGACGACAAGCTGAAACTGGTGATAGTGCGTGATATGTGGTTAACCGGCTTCGACGCTCCCAGCATGCATACGCTGTATATCGACAAACCAATGAAAGGCCACAACCTTATGCAGGCAATTGCCCGTGTGAACCGTGTGTATAAAGATAAGATAGGCGGTCTGGTTGTTGACTATCTGGGCATTGCCTCTGATTTAAAAGAAGCCCTCTCCTTTTACTCTGATGCAGGTGGACGTGGAGATCCTGCTGAGGTTCAGGAAGAAGCCGTAACGCTCATGCAGGAAAAGCTGGAAATCCTGGAAGGCATGATGCATGGATACGATTACAAAGCTTACTTTGCCGCAACTACCTCACAACGCCTGACAATTATTCTTGAATCAGAAAACCATATTTTAGGGCTGGATAACGGTAAAGGTAAAATGCGTTTCCTGGCTGCGGTTGCAGCCTTGTCGCAGGCATTTGCATTGGCGACACCGCACGATAAAGCAATGGAAGCGGCACCCGAAGTAGCATTCTTCCAGGCAGTAAAAGCCAGACTGAATAAATTTACTGAAAACTCAGACGGATCAGAAGAAGAACACAATGACAGTCTGGAAGTTCGGGTAAAACAGACTATCGATCAGGCTCTGGTTACCGATAAAGTTGTTGATATTTTTGACGCTGCTGGGATACAAAAGCCTGATATTTCCGTTCTTTCTGAAGAATTCCTTCAGGAAATGAAGGATTACCAACACAGAAATATTGCTTTGGAAACGCTTAAAAAACTGCTTTCTGACGAGATCAAGGTTCGCTCGAATCAAAGTATCACCCAAGGCAAAAAACTGATTGATATGCTGACCTCTGCAATCAATGGCTACCAGAACAAGGTACTGACCGCAGCGGAGGTAATTGATGAGCTAATCAAGCTTGCCAAGACTATCCAGGAATCTGACAGCCTTGCCAGCCAGTTAAACCTCAGCGCTTATGAATATGCCTTCTATTCTGCTGTTGCAGATAACGACAGTGCTCGCGAGTTAATGGAAAAGGAAAAACTACGAGAACTGGCAGTCGTACTTACAGAGGCTATCCGCAACAATGTCAGTCTTGACTGGACAGTGAAAGAAGCAGCAAGAGCAAAAATTCGCGTGGTGGTAAAACGTCTGCTCAAAAAATATGGTTATCCACCCGATATGTCCTTGCTCGCCACAGAGACCATTTTGAAGCAGGCTGAACTTTTAGCTGGAGAATTAGGAAAATGATTCCCCTAAATTTTTAACATACAAACTATTTTAAGTTATACAGGAGAAGCTAATGGATAGCAGGCCATATCTTAAAACAGTACTATATATACTATCACTATGGCTTCTATTTTTATCATTATTAATTATGTCCTACGATAAGGTTTTGATAAAAAATGTGTGGGACTATATTTTTACTGAAAACTTTACTTTCTCAATCTCGTCATTGAAAGTGAGAAATATCGTTTTCATAGTTAGTTTGATTTTCATCTTTATTGGTGCAATTATTTTAATAGTCCTTGCAAATAGCTTTGGTTCGGGTTGGTCTGTTGCATGCACTGTCTCGGATATCAGCAATGAAAACCATGAACATTTAGAGTTTTTAACCACTTATATAATGCCCTTAGTTTTCACTGATGTCGATAGTAAGAGAACTGTATTAAATTTAGGATTGATGATATTTTTAATCGGCGCAATATACGTAAAGACAAACCGGTTTTATTCTAACCCATCACTTGCAATACTCGGATTCAGAATATACAAAGCTAATGTCCATGACCGTGGAGTGAAAAAATGCACAGTAATCTGCCGCAGTGTTCTAAAGAGCACAGATAATATAAAGTATATAAAAATCGACAATGAAACTTATTTGGCTAAAATAGTGTAGAGGTCATGACATGTTCACTAACATTGAAAATATTTCAAAATCGAAACGCATCTCTGGCGAAGCTTTTTTTGTCACTGATATTCAAGGTACGATAGATATATTTAAGGTTAACCTTGAACCTGATGCTGAAAAAGATCTGACCACTTCATTTTCTAAAAGCTTAATCAATAATATTATTGAACCTAACAGAGGTAAAGTGGCCGTTCCACTTGTATCCACTTTATTAGAAAGAGATAAACAAGTTTTCGAATATGATCACTTAGCAATTAATCATCTCCCAATTGAATTTACTAAAATGAACAACGTGCTAAATTTCGGTGTCAATGGGAATGCAACACAGTTTGATTTTGCAACACAAAGCCTGACATCGGTAAAAGCCGTAATTTACCACCTTTGTGATGGTAATGGAAACAGCGTAGTCATTTACCAACATAAATATCCTGTTTCTCTACATAAGAAAACAAAAAAGTCTTTCTTGAGTCTAAATGGCAGAACCTTAGATAAGATCACTCATGACAGTATTGATATAAATGACACGATTGACTTCTTCTTTTTTCAGAATAAGTACTATGCGCTAAACATTAAACTTCTTGAAAGAATGTATGGATTAGAAAGTGTAATAGATAATCTTGCAAATAACTCAACGCCATTAATAATAAACCTTGGAATTGTTAATACACAAGGTATGCCAGTGCCACTAGATATTTTCAAGGACATGTATAAAGACAGAGCATTTATGCGTAGACTTGCTATGGTTTCAAAAGGGAATTTAGTAAAAACGGGAGTTTCAGTCCCTCAAATACAACAAGTTATGCAAAAATTCCCTGTATTTCAACGGAATATTGATCTAACAGGAGGATTAATAAACCTTAATACTAAAGATCAAAAGAGATACTTTATTCGGCTTCTAAATAATGAAGCATCTTTTGCAGCACTTGATAACTCGCCCTTCCTGGCTGTTGAAAAAGACTCCGCTGCTTAAATTTTAAATGAGCATCCTCAAGCCGAATAACTTAAAGGATGCTCTTCAAATTTTAATAAGAATTATCAACAGCAAAAAACCTCATAAAAAACACTACTCATTTAATTTCCAAAATTAAGAAGAACATTAATAACCACCATTATATTACATGATCTTTTCCATATCCTATAGCATTACTCTCTATAGTATTAATATCTGCGCCTCTAATTATCTCCTTTATACAGATTAGCTCCAATATGGATAAATATTCTTGTGAAAATGGTTGATCCACATCACATAGGATAACCTTAACGTCCCTATGTTCCATTAAGTTAAGAATAACCTCAAGCAAACCAAATCAGATACCCCCTAATAAAACAAAAGTAAATTTGAATACCGTAAAATCTGGTGTCATTAATATCTTGAAAACAACAAAAAAGGAGATAAATAATGATATCAAGAGAAAATAATAAAAATAACCTATTCCGTGTAAAGTCTAAAAATGGTGTCCTTCGTTGCCTTAAGGCTGGCATGGATATAAATATGTGCAATAGTAAAGGTCAAACTGCTCTTTTTACCTGTAATGTACCTGAAGCTATACAGGCAATGATTGACGCTGACATTGACATTCACCACTTGGATAATGACGGTAATAATGCATTATTCTATGCTCAAAATGTTGAAACAGTGGAACTTCTTGTCAGCAATGGTATTAATGTTAACCACCGGAATAAGTCAGGTACCCTTGCGATTCAACATATTGATGTTTCACCAGGGTTAGTAAAATATCTTATCAAAGCTGGACTAGATATCCATACCAAAGATAGCTATGGCAACTCCTTTCTTTTCATTCCATTTGAAGGATATGTATACGATGCACTCATTGAGGCTGGTTGCGACATTAATCATAAAAATTTAAGCGGGCAGACAGCATTCGATTACTGGCAGTCAGAAAACCACAGCATAGCTGGTAAATATACTCACTGGGAATCTAAAAACGATAACTACATTCGTTTTCTTATCCGTAATATTCATCTTAAAGACAGTTCAAAAATTGTATTCACGAACATTACATTTAAATCAATTGAGCTGTTGTCGTTACTTATAAAGCAAAAAAATGAATTTGAGATAAGTGATAAGTGCATTATCACACCAACAAATGCCGACGTTAAAAAATTAATTTTACAACTAAAGAAACTGACAGACATTAGTCATGTTTGGTTTTACATAAACAGTACATATCTACTGACTCACTATGCAGGAAGACTGCTAATTAAATGGTTAATATGTCATGATATAAAAGTTGATATAGAATCACTAAAAGAACGCTACTTCTATGAAGAAATCCTCCAGGAAAAATCACAGAGAGAGCAAAAGGTTTTACGAACAACGATTCAACCAGTTACCTGTAAAGCAATTACAAAAAAAAGATTATGAATTGAATCTGCCTGAACACTCTCCCCTTGGCTTTAACCTTTAGTTAGATAGCCAAGGGACGCTAACATCATTAATTTAATACAAAGCCCCACATTGCACCTTAGCACTTTGAGAAATTTATTTTTTAAAACACCCTCATCGCCAATTCATACAATATCAATTACTACTCTCAAACCAAATCAATCAAATAAAACACAGCACTTTTTGATAAAAATAATTAACAATGAAAAACAACACCTTATATGAAATATAATAAAAATATATCTATTTAATTAAATAAATATAAAAATATATTTGCATTTTGTTTATTTAATAATATATATTTCCTTTGTTAATTAAATAAAGGAGAACTAAAATGAATAAAACAAACTATCCAAGCCTGACTAACTATCTCGCCAAAACAAAAAAGAACGCAGATCTTTATAGATTATATAATCCACAATTTTCTTTTTTTTGCAAAAGTGACACTCAGGAGCAAAGATTTTATTTCGATTATTTCTCAAGACATATGGTCTCGAAGAGAAATATTTTAACCGTATTCTCTATCTATACATTCACCTCTTATAACATGAACAAAAAAGAGACAATAAAAAATTTCATTCGATTTCTCAAAACGACGAATGAAAGTACATTCCATAATGCTTTTTCATTTCGCGGTGGTAACATTTTGTATGTAAGCAACAAAAACATGTTGAAAGAGATCTCATGGTTTTCACTCGCTCGAATTTACGAAGACATTAAAAAAATAAAGGAATATAAAACCAACCATGACAACTATATCAGATTAGTCGCTTAACAGAGGAGAAAAATTATGAATAACAACGCAATAAATGCATTACTCTCTTGTAAAACTCCAAAAGACATTCAGGCTTGCATTAATGCAGGCTCCGATATTAATACACTGGATTCGTTTGGAAGAAATATACTGTTTTACTGTAAAAACCCAAGAATGATTGACACTCTGGTTAAAGCAGGAATAGATTTTAACCATGCTGACAACTATGGTCACAATGTTTTGTTTAACCAGCGAAATCCTCACATACTGAAAAAATTGATTGATTCCGGCGTAGATATACACCACAAAAATGGTCTCGGCCAAACCTGTTTATGCTCGTTAGCTGATAATATATCCTGTTGCAAAACCCTGATCAATGCTGGAATTAATGTCAACAATGTGGATAAATGCGGAAGAACAATACTTTTTTACGTAAAAAATCACTCTATCTTTGATTTGATGGTTCAGGCCGGTTGCAATATAAACCACAGAGATAACCAGGGTCACGGTATTTTTGAAATTTGCTATTCATTAGGCGATTTCAAAGCCAAAATGCTCATTCGTCATATTAGTATGAAGGATAGCAGTCCAGTAATTTTCAACTACCTCAACAGCGAAAGTCTGCAGATAATGGATTTGCTTCAGAAGAAAAACCTTAACTTTACTATCTCTGATAACTGCCAGGTTTATCTAAGTGCCAATGAAAATGAAATGAGCTCTTTCTTCAGCGAACTAAAGAAGAAGACAGATATCAGCAACACACATTTTCGCCATATTGTACTGCGAGGTTATGATTTACGCGGGGACATTGAAACAATTAAATGGTTTATCCGCAATGACATCAAAATAGATAAAAAACAACTGGAACAGCATATTCGACATGATGAGATTTGTAAATATATAGCAGAACATGAGAGAAAGAAACTTAGCGAAATTATGAAACAAACAATATCTTTAATGCCAGTAAAACGTAGATTGTAACCTCCGCTCCTCCTCACTGTCATAATGAATTTAATATGAACCCTATTTTTACCCAGAGCAGATTACCTAATTAGCAATCTGCTCCACCTATCTTATTTATAAATTTCGACACTGCCTTGACTTATTTTACCAATGCGCTAACTGTAGATCATGAACACATTTTAAAAAAGGTTAGATATGCATAAAAATGAAAGTAAAGAAGATCTATCAAGAAGCTCAAGAAGAGGTAAATTCCATACAGCAAAATATTCACCTAATGAAGTTCGAACTCACTGCGTCAGCGTTCGGTTAAACGAAGAAGAATTATCTATTCTCGATAGTAAAAGAGGCCCTTATAAAAAAGGGGAATGGCTAAGAATGGCATCCCTCAACAAACTCCCACCGGTATTACCTGAAATCAATCGTGAAGCATGGGTTAAACTCGGCAACCTTTCACAGGATTTAAACCGCCTGCTGAATCATCTCGACAGCAAAAGCCCTGACAGCGAACTGACCCGTACAGAACTCTTCGCCCTGCGCAGACAAATCAAAACTCTCAGGGATCACCTTATTCCATCAACCTTTCTGGAGCAAGACCAGTGAAAGGCATGCAGAAAATAAAGCGGGGTAAACAGTTTGCAGGTGTGGTTCTCTATAGCCTTAAGTCAGGATCTCACCACAAAATCACGCCTTATATTATCGGTGGCAACATGACGGGAAGCACTGCTGCTGAACTTATCAGTGAATTTGAAGGCACAAGACTACTGCGCCCCGGTGTCGCCAAACCTGTCTGGCATAATTCGCTTCGCCTGCCAAAGGGAGAAACACTGTCAGTCAGACAATGGGCTGCATTCGCTGACGATTATATGACCCGGATGGGATTCACTGAAACCCATCTTCGCTGCTATATCATGCACGATGATTCGGACGGGCAGCATATCCATATAATAGCTAACAGAATTAACATGGTCGGTGGGAAGCTGTACCTTGGGAAAAATGAAAATCTTATCAGTACCCGGATTATCAGCGAGCTGGAGAAAGTCCACAAACTCACTCAAACCACATCTGCAATCAGTAGTCATAGTCAGGAGAAAAGAAAGCCTTCCCGCAACGAGCTGATGATGGCTGAAAGAACGACAACTCCCTGCCCCAGGTCCACTCTGCAGAGCCTGATTGATAATGCGTTAACCGGCCGCCCTGATTTGCTGACTTTTATCGCTATGCTGGAAAAGGTAGACGTCAGCTGCAAACCCAATATCGCCTCAACGGGAAAAATGAACGGCTTTTCATTTCAGTACCAAGGTATTGCCTTTAAAGCCTCTCAATTGGGTAAAAAATATGGCTGGTCTTCCCTGCAAACATTGATTGATTTCGTACCGGAACATCTGACTTTACTGAAACAAGCACAAAAGCCAACAGTACCTGCACCTGTGCCATTAACAGTGCCAATGCCAGTGCCAATGCCATCATGCGAGTCTGAAGAACAGGCTGCAAACCGGGAAACGATTCTGGAGAAAATCCATCAGCTTGAAGAAAAAATTCGTCTGGAAAGACAACAGGAGACAGTGGGTATCATTCAGCTCAGGAGCAAGCTGCACAATACAACCCGTCAGATACCCCGCCAGCGTCGCCTGAAGGCGTGGCTTGTATTGCTCGGCCATATTGTGGCACTTCTCAGGCGCAGGGGCATGTCTCTGTTACATGCCACTGCACATTCTTTCCACCAAATCCTGCACCTGCATCTTCTGACACCCTGTCATTCCATGACAACAAATCCCATTAAAGAACAATTAGTTAAAAACAACCCCCATCCTGCACCATAAGTTAAACAGTCCATACTTTAGTAATAGTCAACAAAATATTGATCGTTTATATAGATCGATAAACTAGTTATGATAGTTAAAACCTATCATCTAAGATCCATCGATCGGTACAAGCAATTTTACTAAAGCGGATCATTCATCGAAAATGTTCAAAAATACATCACTTTAAATCAGGCCACGGAGTCATGATGGATAGTAAAACGATTAGCTGCCCCTTCTGCTTTACACAAAGCCCGCACGGCGTGAGGATTTGCAAAGGTTGCCATGCAAAAGTGGCCTATGGTGAAAGTCCGCTCAGTGTGGCATTCCTGTTTCAATTCGTGGCATTCGGTCTCGCCTGGTTAGTATTTTCATTGACCGGTAGCACTCCTGTCTCAGTCATTACATTTTTTGCCAGCGTCATTATTCTTATCTGCATAATTAAAAAGAAATATGCAGACAGAGTTGTTTTTATACGGTGATATTAATTTCGCACCACCGCAAACATAAAAAATTAATATGAGAGAACTTATGAACAGATTCATGATTTCTGTGTTTTTTATTTCTGCTTTCCTTATTTCTGGTTGTTCAACATCAGGCAACCAGCATCTAAAAAAAGAAACAGCACAAAGTCTGCAGTCGAAAATTATAAAAAATAAAACAACGAAATCAGAAATCATTACCGCATTAGGTGAGCCCGAAACCAAAACTACACTTGATAGTGGCAATGAAGAATGGACTTATTCGATGGATAACAATCAGTTTGATGCCACCACATTCATTCCAGTGGTCGGGTTGCTGACAGGCGGTTCACAGACGCAGGCCAAAACGCTGGAAATCGAATTTAAAGGCGAAACGGTCAGTAAGTGGACGATCTCTGAAAACAACAGCAAGATGAAAACCGGCCTTATTCAATAACGTACTCTACAGTCTGGGATTATTTTATGAAAACATATGCATTTACCACACTCATTGCGTCCATTTTTTTGCTGAGTGGCTGTACCGGTGAACCGTCTGAGCAGGATATTTACACTGCGATGAATAAGGTCATGGAGCAGACGAATGCCATCGTTAAATCCATAGCAGGTAAAGATGTCCCGAAAGACGCACTGCGGGAATTAAAATCTGTCAAAAAGCATGACTGCGAAAAACTATCGGATAAAAGCTATAAATGCAATGTAACAGCTGTTGTCGATAACGAAAAACGCACAGCGGCTGTCACGCTGATCAAAACGGATGATGGCTGGCAGGTCATTGATAAGTAAGACCACAGTAAAACAATCCCGCCAGGCAGGACACCAGACCGGTGGCTCCTGCCTTTTTAATGCCCGGTAATGTCTTGCGGGAAACGACTGCTTTTATGTCACTCTGCCATCCCCTGTCCAGTACGTATCCGCTGCCTCACAGCCTTTTCCTGACCACGGATCCTGGTGGTGTATAAGCCAGAGAACGTGCAATGCGTTTCTTTTCATACTGTGCCAGTAAATCAGCATAAATGTGCTCTGCTTCATCCAGATTGCCTGAAATATAATTCACGAGCGAATTCAGGCAATGCAGTAATGTGTCACTGTTTGCGAGTTGCCTGAGCAGAGGGGCCTTCAGGGTAGAAACGACACCCATAAACATCTGCATGATATTATCAACGTGATAACACGAATTGCGATATTGCGCCCGTGAATAAAAATACTTCAGATGGTATCCAGCGAAAAGCACATAAAGTTTTCTGTAAAAAATATTGTTATTAACACTGTCGCGATGCTGTGTTATATATTTATCAACAACAAATATAAACTTTTCTTCCTGAGAAGAAACACAAATATTACTCATAACCCTCTCCTTTTTTGTTTTTATAATTAAGTACTATCAGCTTTAAAATTTAAATCAATACAAAATTGAAAATATTTTATTTTAAAATGACAACTATTTATTCTTTTAATACTGGAAACAGCTTACGCTGTTGCAATGTTGAGTCCGATCGATTGCATTACCACTTCCTTTTTTCAAAAGCCAGGTAGTTTCCAGATTTCAGATAAAACCCCTTCAGGAATTTTTTTGAGAGAGTGCTACGCACCGGCTCACGCCCCCGACGACAGATATATGTAGATTATTTTTACCCGTCAGATGAAAACCCAACGTTTAATCCCTCTTGCAGCGCCGCTGAGTGCCCACAGCACTCACTCGCTGAAGCAGAAAGGATTTTTCCGAAGGGGTTCCGGCGTGAGCCGTATTAAGTTAACGGGTAAATCATGTAGTCGGGTCCACTCTTTCGCTAAACTCAGCAGTCTGAATCTCTGCGCGAAGCGTATTTGTGCTGAGAGCTAAACCCAACTGTCTGAACTCCTGCGCGAAGCGTATTTCTACTGACAGTTAAACACTATAGCAATGTTCTGAAGCCCAGTGGCGCAACATACAGGTGCGCAGGCTTCACTTAAGGAATAATATTACGAAGGAAAATCAGCAATAGCAGTGTTTATCAAACTGTGTACAATGGAATTTTGTGTCAGTCTAAAGCTAAATTTCGGTTTCTTGTTTCTTTATCACTCTTTTATCTTGCAAATACAAAAAGAAAATTAATCAATTACATCAACAAGTTAAGATAGAATATTGGTTGTATCTTTCAGAACCAAAAATTATTAATGACATAACGGGTGATGGTGAAATTTAGCACCCTTCGTAATAACTCTGACAACCCTTAATATTTCACTAAAAAAATAATCACAGAGCAATAAATATAATATTTTAAAATTTTTATTACTAATAATATTGACAAACAAATTTAATATGCCATATCTGTTATCACAATAATAAAAAAGGAGCCATTATGTCAAACACAAGTGTTATGTTAACTAAAGAACAAAAAGCAATCATTGCAGAAGCATTAGATGTTATGCCCGAAGATCTGGAAGAAATAAAAGTTAAAGCAAGTGCCTGTAAAAAGACATCCTTTCGTGACGATTTTTCGATGGTCTTTAAAGATAATACGGCCACACTCGCCCGAATGGATCTGACACCAACGGCATTCAGAATTGTTCTTTATCTTTTCTCAGTCATTGATTATGGAAATATTATCCCTGACTTTTCACAGTCACGTACTGCCAGAGAGTTAGGACTGAATAAATCGAATGTTTCACGTGCATTCAGAGAATTATTTGAGAGGAAAATACTGATTCGTAACGCTGAAGACGGTCAGGTTTACCTGAATTCTAATTTATGCGTAAAAGGTATTCCTCATCGTTTCAATGAAGATCTGATGGATAAATTCAGTAAATCCAGACTTGAGACTGAAGATTTTGCCACTTCATTCAACTTTTATCGCGCAGGGCGCAAAACAAAGCCTGTAAAAAAATCCAGAAACAGATATCCAACTGACGGCATTCCCTTTTAAAAGACATAACAGCGCGGTGATTTTACGCCCCACACCAGCGAAAAACTTAATAAAACAAAGGATATCTTTATGAAGCAAAGACTCCCTGCTTACCTTTACCAGAATAAATTATCAGATGAACAACGCAATCTGAACAATACTGCTCACTATGTGTTTTGGCTTCTCACATTAATCGCTTCATACACACCAGATAAAAACACTGTTTACCTGAACTTTCACCGTGCAACATCCATCGCACAGCAGGAAGATATACATATTACGCCAGCCCGATTTTATCGGGCCATCGATGAACTGATTGATACGAATGTTATTATACCTACTGAGTTCAAATACCAGTATCGTTTAAACCCTGTATTTTTCAGTTATCTTAAATAAAACAAAGGGCAGAGAATGAAAGTTTAGGATATTCCTATCCTGCAATGCTTACTATAGCAAAACCACATGACCGCTATCAAAAGCACATAATTTTTATATATCATTACCAGTAGGATTAAAATAAGAAGGTACAGACTTGTGCTGTCTGTACCCATGATAATTTATTACAGACTTTACACCTTTTTACCTGCATTATTCTTTCTGATAATATTTTTTTCATTGACAAGGTGCTCAATACACATTCGTACTTCATCATTAATGGTAACATCTGTAGCACCTTCGACCAGTATAGAACACAACAAATAAAGAAGGACGTGCTCAAACTCTATCTCTTCGACTGGATCTACATAATTACGATAGGTTTCAATAGCCTCATACAAGCTATCCGGTGAAGTCACAAATGCACATACAAAATCTTTATCTTCCGGTACTCTGATTGAATTATTCATTTTAAATCTCCTGTACTTATTAATTTATAATGTCACGGTAAAAATGCCATCATAATTTCCACCAATGACTATTGTTATTACTTCTTAATACCAAAGCCTAACCTAATACTACTTATAAAATATCAGGCGGCCCTCGGCTCATTGTTGAATAGCACCATTTATTTTTACACACCAAATTTAATACACTCATCATTAGCCCCGTAATCAGGCTGCATTTTTACGTGAACGTTCAATTGCAGATGCGATCCATTCATCTACTTCGCTTTCGACAAATGCAATTGCACGCGAACCAATTTTTATTGGTTGTGGAAATAAACCTTCGTTGATTAGACGATAAATCCAGGCCTTGCCATAGCCGGTTCTGTTCATAACTTCTGGCAAGCGAATTAGGCGGGTATTTTGATTGTTCATTTTGTTTTCCCTTTGTCGTTGTGATGGGATCACTATACGAACAGTTGGGAAAAGAAAGGAGCGAGCTTCCTAACTGCAGGGTTACGGTCTGCCCTGCAGTAGTAGACTTCGGGAATTCGAGATCAGTTAGAATCAGAGAGTTTCATCACATCTGAAACTCTCATGTTTTTCAGGTGGGGATTTCGGTTCATGAAAAAATTGAACTGCCTAATGAAGTCTATCGTTGCAGCTTTCATCGCAAGCGGACGATCTGAGTCTTTAATGTGATACCCTAAACGGGTAGTTGTTTCTTCATCTTCATCAGTATAAAGAAGCCGGGAGAGGCGATCATCTGAGATTCTTAGTTCTTTCCTTTTTGCCCAAAGTAAGATGTCCAGCATCGCAACCAACCTGTAATTTATAATTTTTTTAATGGTTCCATAGCCGAAACGAACGATACCGGTTTCATTAACTTCCACTCCTTTTACCGATCTCCATTGTGGCAGGGCCGCTTTTATCGATTCGGCTATTTCATCGTCAGTACCACTACCAAGATCGATTTCAAGCAACACCGTTTTCTCACATAAGGGGGACAAGAGTTGTGACACATAAGCTTCGTGATGAGGCGCATTAACACAATATTCATCGTTTCCTTCCTCCCAGGTGAAAAGATTCACACTAAGAGCCATCACACTAAGTTCAGCAAGCCTGGTGATATCCGTGATAAAAATGTGTGGAGGACTGTAGAGAGTATCGTTAACTGTTGGATAATCGAGATGCTTCCCTTTGAAAAGATGGGGGTTCCCACTGAAAATTTCAGTCATGTACACCCATAGCCCTTTCTTTTCTTCGTCAGTAGGCCCAGGCTTGTACAGAAGTGCTCTTGCCCAAAGTTCGTGATACAAGGCATTTAAACTGATGTCTTCGAGCTTGCGATAGTTATCTATGTCAAGCCAAGCTTTGATTTCTTTAGTATGCTCTGGTGACCAGTTTTTCAAAATTCAAATCTCCTGCCTTCTTAAAGATTTAAGTCATACGAATAGAGTTCAGTTAGTTTGAAAAAACTACCGTATTCACTAATCGATGAAAAGCACTTCCTGCTTGCAAGTTAACCTAGCCAGAAGGAAGTTGAACTGAGAAATTTGTTATCTTTTGATGCAACTTGCCAGGGTCTACGTCCTGTCAGGAAAGGAGAGGCAGGGACATGGACCGACTACGCCCTGCCTCTTACTTTACTCTGGGCGTATCTTGTCGTTGTTCTCGACCTGTTCGCCAGAAAAACCGGAGGGGTGGGCAATGAAATTCAATTCTCACCTGACAACAAACTTACCATCAGAGCACTGGAAATGGTTTGGGAGCGCCAGGGGTCAACAACGGGTAAAAAGTGATCCGCATACCGCCACCACCGACGGTCTAATGTTGATCCACCTTGTTTACTCAGGATTAGCTTCAGCGATAACCCCGGCTTTCCGTTTTTGCTTCAGTCGATAGCCTTCTTCTTTTATTTGTACGACGTGTGTGATGTAAAATCCGGTTCAACATTGCCGATGTAATGGTAGCATCTCCCGCGAAGGTTTGGTCCTATAGTCCGGACGGCAGGTTACAGGCGTAAATTTACTGCAGGTGTTTCTGATGTATCCACGGGTGGTTTGTGGAAATTTTTATTCCGCACATCATGAACACCTTTCCCCAGCTGTTGCATTTCACAGAATTTCTGATATCTAATGACTTAAACATTTTTTCATGGGGGTGTTTATGGAATTAGTCATATCCTTATTACAAAAGGGATTATTAGAAAAGGCATTAGACCTTGCCATTTCTGAATCATTCTTCAATGCAAGATCACCTGATGATATAAAGAAAGCTTTAAAAATAGGCTATGACATTAATGCTGTTAACAGTAACGGCAACAATGCCATTTTTGCCTGCAGAACCCTGGAAGCCATGGATTGCCTGCTCAGTTATGGAATTAATATACACCATATCAACGGACATGGGCAAAATGCGCTCTTTCATCAAAAAAATCCAGAAATACTGAAGAAACTGATTGAACTGGGTTTAGACACCTCGCATACGGATACTAATGGCTACACATGCATTTTTGAACATTACAGGAATGCTGAAGGATTGACAGAATTAATTAATGCTGGTTGTGATATAAATCACATCGATAAAAAAGGAATGAATATTCTCTTCATGCCCCTTTCCCCGGAAGTTTTATCCGTAGCAATAGATGCTGGATGCAATGTCAATCAAATTGATCATTCAGGGAAAGGATTTATTGAAAATGTATATGATTATGAATTACATGATATCATTCTCTCGCATATTGATAAATTTGACAGAAGAACGCTGCATGTAGATTTTTGTGATCTCGACTCAGCCTTTTTCTTGTATTACCTTTCTGAACATGGATTCAAAATAGAACTTAATAAAGACCATTTCACCATTAACAGTTACATTGGTGATTATAAAGAAATCTTATCCATACTTGATTTCATCAGTGAAATTCATGATATTCACTTCTATAAATATAAAGGCGGCCCTCTCTATAAAGATATCAACAAGCGAATTGTAAAGTGGATGATAAGAAATAATCTCTTGGTTGATTTATCAAAAATAAATAAACACAAGGATTATGAAGAAATTAATTCATACAAAATCCGTCGAGAACAGAAAGAAATCTCCAGGCATTTAAAACCTGCTAAAAGTATATCTGCAACAGTCAAAAACGGCGGAAGATTGTGAGAGCTTATATGTGTGATTCATTCTCATTGTTTCAATATACTGCCTCAACATGAACAAAGAAATTCAGCATCAACTATATTGGGAATTACTCTATGAATCGTATGGTGCTAAGGGTCTGACGCCTCTGCCTGGTGATGTGGAAGCTGCAGGCAATTTTAAAATATCTGCTCGTTGTTTAGTGAACTTGTCAATCATTACCCAAGTGATATTGATTATCAGCACTCGTGCTGGATCACGGCACTTCTGGAAATAAAACTTAATGAGGTAAATGATTGTCAGATGTATTCGAGAACTGCCCATCGCTGATAGCCAGTATCAATGTCAAATCAGGTTCTGATCTCCTAATCGTGCTCTCGCGATCAGTTTTCATAGAAACAGTATCCTTTATGCTCGGAAAGGCATATACCCCTAAAGCAGCTCAGGTTTATCTGGCTGAGGCTATGACGCGAAACCATTAGGGAATCTAAAAAAAGTAAAGACTGTGTGATTTGTGAGCTTGATTGAATGCACTGAGAGCTCACGCCGCTGGCGATATTGCTTAAACACAACCGGCAAATAGATCGATAGTCCCCACGGAGGAACGAGGGCATATGCCAGCTTACGTTGTTCGGGAACTTCTGCTTAGTGCCAGGAGCGGACATTTTGTCTCTCGATTCAGGCGGCCAAATTCAGTAAACCACTTCATACTCACTGATCAGCCGCGATGTGTGCGCTGTGTTGCCGTTATTGCAATCACATCCTAAGAAGATTTCTGAGAAACGCAATTAACTTCAATGATATTATATACAAAGGAAACGCTGGGAAACCGGGGTAAAGTTTGGGTGTCACAAAGCCCCGAACCGTTTCGCGGTGCATCACATAGCAATCACCTATCCCTGAGGTAACTATATGGACTTTACGGAATATCAAGAAGAAATAATCGAAGATGTTAAATCTTGCCTTGAAAACTTACAAGTCCAACCCATTTTATTCATGGGTGCAGGTATTTCACAACGATATATAAAAGCGCCTGACTGGGAAGGTCTATTAAAGCAACTAGCGGAAATATGCCCCTTGATCAAACGCCCTTATGGTTACTACAGCCAAACAAAGGGTGATAACAAACCTTTGATTGCTAGCGATTTTTGTGACTTCTATGCTGAATGGGCTTGGGATGATGGCAAGGATCGCTATCCAGAGACATACTTTGAAGGAACGACTCCAAAAGATATTTATATTAAGCATGAAATTGCATCCATTCTGAATGAATTATCAAACTCCGTTGATTTCTCGAACATGGAATATACAGAGGAAGTTCAGAAATTAAGGAAAGTAAAACCTCATGCAATAATCACAACAAATTATGACGACACATTAGAAAAAATATTTGACAATTATCAGGCAATAGTTGGTCATAACGTTGTTAAAGTGAATTATTCATCTTATGGCGAAATCATGAAAATTCATGGTAGCAGTCATGAAGTTGAAAGTATTGTTATTACAAATGAAGATTATGTTGATTTCTATAAACGTAAGAAATATATCAGTGCTAAGTTGCTAACATATTTTGCTGAACACCCCTTGTTTTTCTTTGGGTACAGTATCAATGATGAAAACATAAAGGCAATTCTCTCTGATATAGATGAAATCATCGCTCCCAATAATGCATTGATTCCAAATATTTATCTTGTCTCCTTCAGTAAGGACTGCGAGGCCACTGGTTCTCATCAAAAGGAATTGCTAATCGGTGTTGGTGAGAATAAAAGCGTTCGAATCAAGGTGATATACGCAAATAATTTTGGTTGGATTTTTGATGCGTTATCATCTAATACACCGGAAATTAGCGTTAATCCAAAACTTGTGCGTGCATTTCTAGCCAGAACGTACACATTCGCATCAGAATCCCTTGTTAAACAAGAACTTCCATACGATTTTGAGATGTTCCGCAATATTGCAGAGCATGATGATGCATTAGCAAAAATGTATGGTATCGCTGAACTCAATAATGGGCAGGCACTAAATGCTAGTTTCCCATATACAATGTCTGATCTGGCAAGGATTCTCGACATGGGATCGTGGCACTATGTTAATCAAGAATTCGAAAAATTAAGAAAACTAACCGACTTCAACATTAAAGCATCAGACAACAATTATCATGTTTTCATTAAATCTGGGAAAAGTGGTGTCGGAAAATACTCATCTGAGGCACTTGACTTATTGCGAAAATTAATAAACGGGGAACAGTTTGAGTTAAACCCATAATTAAAGATGATGCACACAATGACGTTATATTAAAGAGGCCGCTGCGAGAGACTTTTTTGCAGCAGCCTTTTCAACATATGGGCATTTCTAACGAACCAGTGATTAGACATTTTCACTGAATCTTGACATTTCTGCCTGAGTTAAATAGTTTTTTACAGTTGTTTTACGTCCGATCCTCGCTCATAGCAGACATGAATACTCTGCTAATTAGCCACTCCGGGCCTGAACGGACGAGGTACACCATCGACTCAAGCGGACAAGTTTATGGGCCACTACAGTATTTGAGATAGAGCAGTTTTTATTGACCCTCTCAGTAATCAGACGCTAAATATCCAGCCACACTTACATTTAGTTTGCCATAGAGCGTGTTATTTTGAAGTCGCTAGGCATGTTGGAACCATGCGAGGTTCTGTGGTTCTACTTTATGGTTCCTTTTTGGAACCCATAACGAAATTAATTTAAACAAAAATATTAAATATCAATACACTATAATTAAAAGCACAGGGACGCCAGCCCACCAAAATTCTCCATCGATGATTACCAGAGTCATCCGATGAAGTCCTAAGAGCCCGCACGGCGCAAGCCTTGCGGGCTTTTTTGTGCCCTCAATTTGTCCCGCGAAGTCCGAAGAGAACTAATTAAATCCGAACCTTTTAGGCCCATTGATAGGCCCAACGAAAAGCTCTATTGTTTTCGTTGGGCCTAAACGCATGGAGACTCCCATGGCAAGAAAAACCAAGCCGTTAACCGATACGGAAATCAAAGCCGCCAAACCTAAAGATGCCGATTACCAGCTGTATGATGGTGACGGGCTTACTCTATTAATCAAGTCCAGTGGTAGTAAGCTCTGGCAGTTCCGTTACTATCGACCGCTGACAAAACAGCGAACCAAACAGAGCTTCGGTGCCTACCCTGCTGTCTCCCTTTCTGATGCGCGTAAACTCAGAGCTGAATCTCGAGTTTTGTTGGCGAAAGACATCGATCCTCAGGAACATCAGAAAGAACAGGTAAGAAGTTCTCAAGAGGCTAAAACCAACACTTTCCTGTTAGTTGCCGAGCGTTGGTGGAATGTGAAGAAAACCAGCGTAACAGAGGACTATGCCGACGATATCTGGCGCTCGCTTGAGAGAGATGTTTTCCCAGCAATCGGTGATATCAGTGTCACTGAGATTAAGGCTCATACTCTGGTTAAAGCTGTTCAGCCGGTTCAGGCCAGAGGTGCATTAGAGACTGTTCGCCGCCTTTGTCAGCGTATTAACGAAGTCATGATTTATGCGCAGAACACAGGCCTGATTGATGCAGTTCCCAGTGTAAATATCGGAAAAGCGTTCGAGAAACCGCAAAAGAAAAACATGCCGAGTATCCGTCCGGATCAGCTTCCACAGTTAATGCAAACAATGCGTACAGCAAGTATCAGTATGTCAACGCGGTGCTTGTTCATGTGGCAGCTTCTCACCATTACCCGCCCTGCCGAAGCCGCTGAGGCACGATGGGATGAGATCGATTTTGATGCTAACGAATGGAAAATTCCAGCAGCTCGAATGAAGATGAACCGAGACCATACGGTTCCACTATCAGATGAGGCTATCTCAATTCTGGAAATGATGAAGTCCCTCAGCGGTGGCCGAGAGTTTATCTTTCCCAGCCGCATCAAACCAACCCAGCCAATGAACAGCCAAACAGTTAATGCCGCACTTAAGCGTGCTGGCTTAGGAGGCGTACTCGTATCACACGGTTTACGTTCTATCGCTAGTACGGCACTCAATGAGGAAGGATTTCCGCCTGATGTCATTGTGAATCGCCACAGGTTTAACAGACACCTCAGAGTCATTTAAGATGACTTAAAGAGAGGTACCCATGAGCGGTAAGCGTTAT
>NZ_JBMKIC010000029.1:0-57585 GCF_049238665.1 Enterobacter cloacae complex sp. IR5450 | reverse complement strand
GCCGGGGATGGCTCGGAAGAAAGCATAAAACTGAATTTCTCCGATATTAAGGATTTCGAACCTGAACAGGTTGCCCGCCAGATACCGGCGACGTGCCGGAGAGCTGTTTTGCGGTGCAGGGCTATGGTGAAAGCCGTCCTGTCGCCACCAACGACACGGCTGAAGGGCGTGCGCTGAACCGCCGTGTCGAAATCAGTCTGGTACCGCAGGCGAATGCCTGCCAGGCGCCGGGCACGACCCATGCGTCATCGCAGGATGATGGCGCTGATAACAATGTAACGGAGTAATTAACATGGCAATTCCAGTCTATCTGTGGCTGAAGGACGACGGCGGCGCGGACATTAAAGGGTCTGTGGACGTTCAGGATCGTGAAGGCAGTATCGAAGTGGTGGCCCAGGAGCACAACCTGTACATCCCGACCGATAACAATACCGGCAAGCTGACCGGCACCCGTATCCACACGCCTTTCCTGTTCACCAAGGAAATCGACTCCTCCAGCCCGTACCTGTACAAGGCGGTGACGACCGGCCAGACCCTGAAATCTGCCGAGTTCAAATGGTACAGAATCAATGACGCAGGCCAGGAAGTGGAGTACTTCAACACGAAGCTTGAGAACGTGAAGCTGGTGAAAGTGAATCCGAAGATGCATGACATCAAGGATCCTGCTTTCGAGAAGCACAACCACCTCGAGCAGATTGAACTGCGCTACGAAAAAATCACCTGGACCTACAAGGACGGCAACATCATTCATTCCGATTCCTGGAACGAACGCGCCACTGCGTAAGTCCCCCGAGCAGACGGTCAGCCGTCTGCTTTTTTTGCTGAGCGCCTGTACTGACGGGTGGTCAGCAAAGAAAAACACAATCTGCCTGCCCGACCTGATGCGCTTTGGGTTCCTGAATAACAGGGAACAGCGACGGGCGGTAGCGTGTCCGGAACTGATAAAGAGAGAGTCTCATGGAAAATCCAGCCATCCTGTTACGCCGTCTTAATCCTTACTGTGCCCGCGCGATGGAAGGGGCCGCTTCCCTGTGCCAGACCCGCGCCCATGCGGAAATACTGCCTGAGCACTGGCTGCTGAAACTGCTGGAGCAGGGTGAGGGCGACCTGACGGTGCTGGCGCGGCGCTACGAATGGGATATGGATACGATATGGCAGGATATGCTGGGTTTTCTGGACAGCCTGCCACGGTCAGTGCGCAGCCGTCCGCAGCTTTCGGAGGGCGTGCAGTCACTGATGCAGGAGGCCTGGCTGCACGCCTCGCTGTCGGGGGAAGAACATATCCGCAGCATTCACCTCCTGATGGCTCTGGTGGAAAAACCGAAACTGCTGCGCTGCGACGGCCTGTGGCCGCTGCTGACGCTGGCGCAGAGCCAGCTTGAGCGCCTGCGTGGACTTCTGGATGCGCAGTCGGATGAACGCCCGGAGGTGCAGCAGGAAGCGGAGCTTACGCAGGGGAATGAGGTGGAGTTTGTCGGCCGTCCGGTGAATGCGGATATAAAAGGAGAGCTGAACCCGGCGTTGCAGAATGCGCTGGACAGGTTCACCCTCGACGTCACCGCCCGCGCCCGTGAGGGCAGAATCGACCCGGTCTGTGGCCGCGACAATGAAATCCGCCAGATGGTGGACATTCTTTCCCGGCGGCGCAAGAACAACCCGATTCTGGTCGGCGAACCGGGAGTCGGCAAGACCGCGCTCGTGGAAGGACTGGCGCTGCGCATTCATGAGGGTAATGTGCCGGACGCGCTGAAGCCGGTCTCGGTGCGCACCCTTGACCTCGGCCTGTTACAGGCCGGGGCGGGTGTGAAGGGGGAATTCGAGCAGCGCCTGAAAAACATCATCGACGCGGTGCAGCAGTCACCCCTGCCGGTTCTGCTCTTTATTGACGAGGCGCACACCATTATCGGCGCCGGCTACCAGGCGGGCGGCGCCGATGCGGCCAACCTGCTGAAACCGGCGCTCGCCCGCGGTGAGCTCAGAACCATCGCCGCCACCACCTGGAGTGAGTACAAACAGTACTTTGAGCGCGACGCCGCGCTGGAGCGTCGTTTCCAGATGGTTAAAGTTGATGAGCCGGACGACGACACCGCCTGCCTGATGCTGCGCGGACTCAAGTCACGCTACGCGGAGCACCATGGCGTGCATATTACCGATGAAGCGGTTAAAGCCGCCGTCACGCTCTCCAGACGCTATCTGACCGGACGCCAGCTTCCGGACAAGGCGGTGGATTTGCTGGATACCGCCTCTGCCCGTATCCGTATGAGCCTCGACACTATTCCGGAGCCGCTGACCCGCATGAAGGCGCAGCTCACGGCCCTGGCTATGGAAAAGCAGGCGCTGCTGGAGGATATCGCGGTGGGCAATACCGCCCACGGCGAGCGTCTGGCGGCCATCGGAGAGGAAGAAGTCGCCATCATTTTGCAGCTCGACGAACGGGAAACCCGGTACGGCCAGGAGCTGGCGCTGACGCAGGAACTGCTTGCCTGCCGCACGGATATCTCCCGCCAGGGAGAGATTGCGGACCTTCAGATGCAGCTTACTGCCGTGCAGCAGAATACCCCGCTGCTGGGGCTGGATGTGGACGCGCGTACGGTTGCCACCGTTATCGCCGACTGGACCGGCGTACCGCTCTCCTCATTAATGAAGGACGAACAGACCGAACTGCTGAGTCTGGAGCAAAACCTCGGCGTACGGGTGGTCGGCCAGGACAGTGCACTGAATGCCATTGCGCAGCGCCTGCGCGCCAGCAAAACCGGTCTGGCGCCGGAGAACGGCCCGCAGGGCGTGTTCCTGCTTGTGGGGCCGAGCGGCACCGGCAAGACCGAAACCGCCCTGGCGCTGGCCGATGAACTGTTCGGCGGTGAGAAGTCCCTTATCACCATCAACCTTTCGGAATACCAGGAGCCACACACCGTCTCGCAGCTTAAGGGCTCACCGCCGGGCTACGTGGGTTACGGCCAGGGCGGCATTCTGACCGAAGCCGTCCGTAAGCGCCCGTACAGCGTGGTGCTGCTGGATGAAGTGGAAAAGGCGCACCGGGACGTGATGAACCTGTTCTACCAGGTGTTTGACCGGGGTTTCATGCGCGACGGCGAGGGACGGGAAATTGACTTCCGCAACACGGTGATTCTGATGACCTCCAACCTCGGCAGCGACCTCATCATGCAGATGCTGGAGGAGCAGCCGGAGGCGACAGAGCCGGACCTGCATGAACTGCTGCGTCCTGTCCTGCGGGACCACTTCCAGCCCGCGCTGCTGGCGCGCTTCCAGACGGTGATTTACCGTCCGCTGGCGCAGGCAGCGATGCGCACCATCGTGGAAATGAAGCTGGCGCAGGTCAGTAAACGCCTCAACCGTCACTATCTGGTTCCGCTTCACCACCGACACGCGCCTCAACATTGACGTGGTGGAGTTTTACGACAGCCGGCAGGGGTATGAGAAAGGCCTGACGCTGCCGTCGGTGCCGCCGTCAGGGCAGCACTCGCAGGGGGTGGACTCGGTGTGGGATATGGAGAGCCGTCATAAGGTGGTCCAGAAGGCGGTCAGCACCCGCGACTACAACTACCGTCAGGCCACGCAGGACATGAACACCCTGGTGGATGCGACCCGCGGGGATGTCACCACGTACGGTGAGGCCTATCACTGGGCGGATAACTACCTGACGGCGGGAACGTCCCATGACCGCAATCCGGCCGCGGAGTCCGGGGCGTTCTATGCCCGCATCCGGCACGAACGTTACCTGAATGGCCAGACGCAGACCGTTGCCTTCACCAGTTGTCCGGTGATCTCTCCGGGTATGCTGCTGAAAGTCACCGGCGGGTACGAAGTGGCAGACGTGTTTGCGCAGGGCGTGGTTGTCACGGCGATGCACAGCCATGCACGGCGTGATGAGGACTTTGGCGTCAGGTTTGACGGTATCCCGGACAGCCCGGATTTCAGTTTCCGCCCGGAGCCGGGTTCACGTCCGGTGATGGCAGGTACCTTACCGGCCCGCATCACCAGTACCACTGAAAATGACATCTACGGGCATATCGATAAAGACGGCCGCTACCGCGTCAACATGCTGTTTGACCGTGAGAACTGGGAGACCGGGTTCGAGAGTCTGTGGGTCCGTCAGTCCCGCCCGTATGCGGGTGACACGTACGGCCTGCACCTGCCGCTGCTGGCGGGTACCGAAGTGGCGATAGGTTTTGAGGACGGCAACCCGGACCGGCCGTACATTGCCGGTGTGCTGCACGACTCGGCGCACGGCGACCACGTCACCATCCGCAACTACAGACGCAACGTGCTGCGCACGCCGGCGAACAACAAAATCCGCCTCGACGACGAGCGCGGGAAAGAGCATATCAAGGTCAGCACGGAGTACGGCGGCAAGAGCCAGCTGAATCTCGGCCATCTGGTCGACAGTGAGAAACAGCAGCGCGGCGAGGGGTTTGAGCTCAGAACCGACAGCTGGGGCGCCATCCGGGCGCAGAAGGGGATTTTTATCAGTGCTGACGGCCAGGCGAAGGCGCAGGGGCAGGTGCTGGAGATGGAGCCTGCACTCGCACGGCTTTCAGCAGCATTAGTGGAAATGGAATCCCTTGCTGCCTGCGCACAGCAGGCTCAGGCTCTGGCTGCCGATGTTGGCCGTCAGCAAAAACTCCTGAAGCAGAAAATCGAACAACTGCATGAAGAGGTGATTCTGGGCAGTGCGCCAAAAGGCATGGCACTGGTGAGCGGCGAAGATATGCAGCTATCAGCCAGTGATAATATGACGCTGACAGCGGGTAAACAGCTGGATGTCGGTGCGCAGAATGACTTTACGCTGGCGGCCGGTAAACAACTCAGCCTGTACAGCCGTGAAGGAGCAAAACTGTTCAGCTCGCAAAACGACATTGATATTCAGGCGCAGGGCGGAAACATCACCACGTGGTCCACGCAGGATACGCATGTTTCAAGCGGCAGGAAAATGGTCATTACAGCACAGGACGAGCTGACGCTGATTTGTGGTGGTGGCTACATCAAAATCAGCGGCGGAAATGTTGAGATTGGTGGTCCGGGTAAACTGCTGATTAAGAACACGGGCATCAGGAAAGCGGGCACGGGCAGTATGCAGGGGGTGATGAAGTCGTTTGAACCTTCTACGTTTGATGAGAAATTTGTCATCAGAAATGCATTAACCCAAGAGCCGCTTCCAGGAAAAGCCTATAAAATAACTATGCCAAACGGGTCAGTTGTCACTGGTATAACAGACGCGCAGGGGGCAACGACGCTTAATTCTTCGGATTTGATAGATGATATGATAATAACACTTACTGGTCGTTAAATAATATTAATGGAATACATATGTTAGGATTAATACTCTTTATAATGTGTTTATATTCTCTTGTAATTGGTAGCATCTTATATATTTTTGTTGGCTTTTTGCATAAACCTATTGATGGTGGGTGGAAAAAAACAGGCAAGTGGTGTATGTGTGTGGTTTTATCATATTTAATTATATATATCCTCCAATCACATGGTGTCCTAATAATAAGATAAGTGGCGGCTTGTCTAATAGATAAAAAAGGATGCTTCTAATGAGTGAAAAAACAGATACAACCAGGACTTTAGAGTTAAAGTATGACGACAATGGAAAACCTTCATGGCGTTCATGCCCTTCTCATAAGAATATAAAGGTCCGCGGAGGATGTGATTTACCTCCTCATCCCCCTGGTTTGATAATACTCGTCCATGGGGTTAACTCAACAGGTGAATGGTATCAAAATGCGGAAGAGTCTCTCTGCAAAGGATTAAATGACAGGTTAGGGCTCAATGGTTCTCAATTTGAATTGAAGCCGAACAAATATAGTACAGATTGTGAGAAGGAGGAAGGGAAAAGTAACTCGTCACCTTCACCTTTAGCTCGTAGAAAACTTATTGAAAATTCTGAGCGCTCTCCAATCATTCGATTCTATTGGGGGTATTCTTCTGTGAGGGGGGAAGAGGATAAATATTTTATTCCGTTAGCTAATGCGGATGGTGAAGATTATCATGAAATGAAAAGAACAGGTATAAAACAAGATGACATTCAAAAAAAAGGGCCATATATATGGGGAGGTGGCCCATTCCAAAATGGCACGAATAACTTACACTCGCTTTGGAGTGACTATGGATTCGATGAGAATCTGGCGGGAATCTCTGGAGCAAAACTTCAGTATTTCAATGAAAATAAAGATAGACTTTTAACAAATGCTCCACCAAGAAAATACTATTCACATGCAGCTAAGAGATTAGCAGATCTTTTAGACCTTATCCGGGATAAATATCCAAATGATACGGTTAGTATTATCTCTCATAGCCAAGGGACAATGATTTCGCTAGCCGCAGTCGCATTAGCAAAAAAAAGGGCCAGATACTCTTTTTATATTAAACTCCCCTTATGCAATGCATAATAGCCAGCTTAATGAGCTTTCAATTCCTCAGAAAGAGAGAATTTCTTCAAGCGGACGCGAAAATACATTATCATCAATAATTGAAAAAATTGCAAAGCAATCCACGCATCTGTCCTCTGTGGGTTATAAAGGGTTATGTGTAGGCAAGTTTACTGATAAAACGAATTGGAAGCCTGAAGGTGAGAATGTAATACGGGCTGGAAAAATACAAGAGCGTGATAATCATGGCAGTACGTATATTTATTTTTGCCCTCATGACCGAGTTATGGGGTCATTACCGCTTCGCTCGATAGGGTGGCAAGGGCTACCTAATGATAAAAATGGTAATCCACATCCATTAATTGTGAAATTTAAAAATAATTTGTACCAGAGGATGTTGGCCAGGAATACGCCATGCGGTTCTTATCCTGATAAGCAGACACCATTTGGTACTTTACCTGATGGAAAACCATTTTGGGATGATGATGGTGATAAATATCAAAGTAGTAGCATTACATATCCTGACCCTCCAAAATGGCAAACAGTGTTTGTAAATGCAGAGAAAGTCCCTGAGCCTATTAATCCCAGTGAGCTGGCCGAATTTGACGAAACCAGAGTAGGTAAAGAGCATGGCTCAAAACAACAGGATGGTTGGGGTGAGATAGCCCCTAAAACTGGAAAGAAAAATGACAATACATATGATAACTATGTCAATTTATATCCAAACCAAGATGTCGTAATCGGCTATAAGGAACTTCCAAGTGGTTATGTGCAAGAGATAACAAGGAAGGAAACTTTCGAAGAAAAAGATAAAAGGTTACGAACTTATGTTTCTCAACCAACAGATCACAGCACACTGCCCGGAAACAAGGAATTTATGACCAGAGTAGTAGCTTATGATTTACCGATAGGTTACTGCGATGCTACATGGGATAAAGAATTTCTTTCAACGCTCCGATATCTTGCTGATTGGACCACTGGCGCAGACCCTTATATGAACACTGGGGTTGTTGAAAGAATTAATGAACCTTCAATGATAAGTCGGGAAACGGGTATCGAGGAAATTATTCGAGAAAAGGCAAAGGAGTATGGTCATTAAATGAGTAGATACGTCGTTGTTTTAGGGGATGCCACTTCGCATGGTGGCAAAGTTACATCAGCCTCATCCAGTTTCGATATAGCCGGTAAAAATGCCGCACTTTTGAATGATACTGTCAGTTGCCCGGAACACGGTATGAATAAAATTATTGAATGCGATGTTTCTGCGTATGAAGAAAACGGGCGTGGAATTGTATTGCATGGCTGCAAGACGCAGTGTGGTTCGAGTGTCATTGCAAGTTATGCAGCTATCAGTCAGTGATAATCTTACGCTGACAGCGGGTAAACAGCTGGATGTTGGTGCGCAGAATGACTTTACGCTGGCGGCCGGTAAACAACTCAGCCTGTACAGCCGTGAAGGGGCAAAACTGTTCAGCTCGCAAAACGATATTGATATTCAGGCGCAGGGCGGAAACATCACCACATGGTCCACACAGGATACGCATATTTCAAGCGGCAGGAAAATAGTCATTACAGCACAGGACGAGCTGACGCTGATATGCGGTGGCGGCTACATCAAAATCAAAGGCGGGAATGTTGAGATTGGTGGTCCGGGTAAGCTGCCGATTAAGAACGCGGGTATCAGGAAAGCGGACATAGGCAGTATGCAGGGGGTGATGAAGTCGTTTGAACCTTCTACGTTTGATGAGAAATTTGTCATCAGAAATGCGCTGACAAAATAACCTATACCAGGTAAAGCGTACAAAATCACCATGCCAGATGGTTCTGTTGTTTCCGGTATTACAGATGCTTCTGGAGCAACGTCACTCAATTCTTCTGATGTTATCGGCAATATGATTATCAGCTTAGTAAAGGCGAATTAAGATGAGATGGAATCAGTCAGACAGGAAAGTCCTTACAATTATAGCCATTATTGGTGTATTCCTGTATGCCATTTATAAAGGCTTACAGTTCCTGGCAGGAGCCAGTATGGGAGCCAGTTTTGGGGTGGGTCTGGGAGGAATGAGCGGTTCTCAGAAGGTAGAAGAGTCACGAAAAGTTGAAACAGATGCTCCTGCTCAAATTATTTATCGCATAGATAAAAATCGATACCTGACGCTGGAAAACTACATATCCTGTGATAGGGGTGGACAAGTATATTACAATGACTCTCAGAGGGGAATAAAAACACACCTGGGATGGGATAACGATTTTTATGACTTCTCATATCGCCGGGGAAATAATATTGCGGCTTATCAAGGCTCTATTATTAATGGGGCGGATAATGGTTATCTGGCATTCCCTGGCGCATCTACCAGACAATATTGTGGTAGTGGAAGGTCAGAAACAGGTTGCCCTGTGTTTTTCTTCTTTTCAGCGGATCATGGGAACACATTTATATATAAAATTGTAGCTATGGAATACAGCACCCCAGAACGTTTTAGTCAGCTTAAAGTAGTAGTGGCTAATGATGGTGTTTATCTAAGGGATGAGTCTAAAACGGAGGATAGCTATTCTCGCCCTACAGGTCTCAATGACCTTAGCTCAGTGAATAAATTAAGGTTTTCTGACGGCAATTTAATCAGTGTTTATGATGACTGGCAGAAAAAAATTGATGAGTTAGTGAAAGAAGAACTGATAAGAAAAAAATGCCCTATGCAAACGAGTATGGACCTAGATTTCATATATTCGACTATCTCAGAACATTAACGCCACCGAAAACACATGAGGAAAGGAATTTAATGGCAAACGAATTGTCTGAAATCCAGATTAGGATTGAAGATGAAGTTTATAAAGATGGAATTAAATTTCCGAAGCCTTCAACGTCAAGTATTGATGTTAAATATCAATGTAATAAAAATATTAAAGCTAAAGCCATCACATATACTAATGAGTCAAATGGGAAAAAGGAGGTGGTGAAAAATGAACAATAATTATGAACCTGTTCGGGAACTTGAATGTAAGTTTGATGATAATGGGCATCCTTCCTGGCGTTCATTTCCCTCTCATAAAAATTGCCAAATCAGAGGTGGGTGTGATTTACCTCCACATTTGCCTGGAATTATTATTCTTGTACATGGTGTTAACTCGACAGGAGAATGGTTTTCAATTGCTGAGGACAAAATTTGTGAAGGCCTGAATAAGAGACTTGGATTAAAAGGGACTGATTATAAACTGGTGGCTAATAAATATTTTTCTGATGAAAAAATAGAGATTGAACCTCTTATAGAAAGAGATTTGCCTGTGCCTAAGAAGGAAACCTCTCCAGTCATTCGCTTTTACTGGGGGTATGCTTCACCTAAAGGTAATGAAGATAAATATGATATACCGTTAGCCAATAGGAAAGGCGTTGATTACCATCACTTAAAAAGGCAAGGCATGCCTCATGAAAATATTATTGCTCAGGGGCCATTTTTCTGGGGCGGCGGGCCATTCCAGAACGGTACAAATAATCTGCACTCTTTATGGAGTGAGACAGGGTTTAAATAGAGAGTAGCAGGTATCAAAGTCCAGTGGTTTAATGAAGACAAAGATCGCCTGTTAACCAATGTGCCACCGCGAAAATACTACGCGCATGCTGCAAAACGCCTTGCAGACCTGGTTGACAGTATTCGTAATAAATATCCCAAAGATACAGTAACCATTATTTCTCACAGCCAGGGAACCATGGTTGCAATGGCTGCGGTAGCGATAGCCAGGAATGCACCTGATGCATTATTTGTACTTAATTCTCCTTATGCACTGGATCATAACGATCTTAATGGGGCGTCACTTCCGGCAGATGAGTGCATTTCGCCAGAAGGGCGGCAGAATACGTTATCTGCCATCATTGATAAGGTGGCTTCCAGAAAAAATCATTTATCATCACTGGGCTATGAAGGGCTTTGTGTCGGACAGACGGCAGATAAAAAGAACTGGCGACCAGATGTCGCTCTTGCCAGTGAAAGTGGCAGCAGTCTTGCCGAACGAGATAACCACGGACGCACTTATATTTACTTCTGTCCTCATGATCGAGTTATGGGGTCACGTCCGCTACGCTCAATTGGCTGGCAGGGATTACCCAATAATTCTCAGGGGCAGCCTCATCCTCTGCTGAAAAAGCATCAGGGAAATTTATTTCAGCGCATGCTGGCTCGCAGTACTCCATGTGGCGAAGCGCCAAATCCCGCAACACCTTTTGCAAAATTGCCGGATGGTAAACCGTTCTGGGATGATAAAGGCGACAAGTATCAAAGCAGTAGTTTCACCTATCCAGATCCACCGGAATGGCAAACGGTTTTTATTAATGCCGAAAAGGTACCTGAACCTATAGATGCTGCAAAATTAGCTAATTTTGATGTATCACGTGTTGGAGTTGAACACGATGACAGACAGATAGATGGCTGGGGGGGAAATTAATCCGGATATAAATCTAAAAAACGACAATACCTATGACAATTACATCAATTTATACCCCAATCAGGATATTGTGATTGGATTTAAAAATGTGGGAACTGAATCTGAGCCCCGAATGGTGCCTGTGACCCGTAAGGAGACATTTGAAGAAAAGGATCTTCGCATAAGAACCTATGTTTCTCAGCCCACGGATCATAGTACTCTTCCTATGCGTGCTGATTTCATGTCTCAGGTGGTGGCATATGATTTACCGATTGGGTATTGCGATGCAACCTGGGATAAAGAATTTATGGCAGATTTACGGCGAAAAGCGGACTGGACGCAGGGAGACGATCCTTATCTCTCCAGTGGAGAGCCAGACAAAGTACCTGAACCTGATTTAATTAGTCAGGACACTGTTGTTGATGAATTTTATAAAGAGCAAAGTAAGCTGCCAGCATATAGAGCTGTAAATAAAGCATAAACACACTTCGGTAGGTTGTTGTTCAGTGAGTTTGCTAAAATTCAACGCTATATAGTCAGTTGTTTTCTTCGAATTAAAGGATTAGCAAATGGGGAAATTTGTCGTCGTTTTAGGGGATGCCACTACGCATGGTGGCAAAGTCACATCAGCCTCATCCAGTTTCGATATATCCGGTAAAAATGCCGCACTTTTGAATGATACCGTCAGTTGCCCGGAACACGGTATGAATAAAATTATTGAATGCGATGTTTCTGCGTATGAAGAAAACGGGCGTGGAATTGTATTGCATGGCTGCAAGACGCAGTGTGGTTCGAGTGTCATCGCAAGTATGCCGGATATGGAGGTTGGCTGATGGGATGGTCTCTGCCGGAAGTGCCTGAAAAAGAGCAGGCACCATCCTGGTCACCGTGGAACTGTCTGTTGATTATTATTCTCGGACTTTTCACCGGGCTGCTTGTTGCTGTACTGAAATCTCCGGCGACAGGGTTACTTTCATTGAGCAGTGGGGCCTGGTTGCCACTGACGGCCTGGACATTTGCGGGCATTTCGGCTGCCATCGCGGTCTACACTTTCAGGCAGGAAATGCTGGCAGTTCGTGTCTGGAACTGGAATGAGTGGTGCCGGAACATGCGTCTGAAGTGGCGCTTGAGGAGCAGCTTCGTCTGCTTTCCATTTTACCTGCCGGGCAACCCCTGTCAGCAGCGCAGCTAAACCAGACCGAACAGCATCTTCAGCAGTTGATTGCCAGCTATGCTCTGCTGAAGCACCAAAAAGAATAATGAGACTGGCGAAAAACACGGAGTTGACATGTCAGCAAGAGAGCGTTTTTTTAAGAAAGTGCAACAGAGTATCGGGGACAAACCGATCTATGTTAATACGGCTGAGGCCGAAGTCAGGGCGTTTTGTGAGCGGATGGAGGATCTTGCGCAGCAAATCATTACATGGTTTGAAGGTTCTGGTATTGAAATATTTTTATCTAAAAAACATATCACCGATTTAAGTACGGTTGGCTACAGCCTTAGTAGCGGTATATGTCGTTATGCTATTACGACGATCATTTTGCAAAATGGGGATCGCAGCGTCACCATTATGCCAGAACAGGTGATCAGGGGGGCGGAGAAGGGGTGTGTGACGATGAGTATTACTGTCCCCGATAGTCTGTCGGGGGCAAGGATATTCCATTTAAGCATGGCGCCTGAAGCAGGCTGGTATATTCGTCGCGGGCATCAAAGTGCAAAAGAGAATATCCTCATGACTGAGGACTGTTTTTTCCAGTCTATCGACTGTCTGGCCTGAACGTCAGCCACCCTAACGGAAGGGGCGTGCAATAACGTAGTTAATATATATTAACTACGTTAACTTATTAAGCACCACTAAACATCGGCACTCTACAGTATCTCTCCTTAAATATATAATTACCGTTATTGAAGGAGTATCAGTAACCAAACGACAAGCCAGATATTTACCGTAACACATGCTTTTTATCCGCCTTAAGTAAAACTGCACATATCAAACTGCAAAACAACAAACCAGCGACGAACGTGAGGACAAATTCGTATGGCAATGCTATAACCCTTAATGCCAACCAAAATATAATGTCCCAGGAAAACGTATGCTAAGAAATATTAGTGTCAGAACGTTCATTGTCTATTTCCTTTTATGTGTATTTTTGGTAAGTGATGGAGTTATAGCGCTATTTTCACGGAATTCTTCGCTTTTTATTGCAGTCATAATTGTACAATTCATCGCCTTATTTTTACTCTGGGCGTACATGACAAAATATCTTGTGACGCCGATCAATACGGTGAAAAAAAGTATTGAAGAAGTGACGTCAGGCAAACTTGGCGTGTCGATACCTGAATTTGGCAACAATTGTGCAGGACGCCTGATCCCGGGGATTAATAGTCTCTCCAGCAACATTGCAACGCTGGTCCGTGAGATCCGCGCCTCCTCGCAAACTGCGATGACCCTGTCAGATCAACTCTCTTCACGCAGCGCGCAGCTTTCCGTCAAAACAGAACAGCAGTCAGCTTCGCTGGTGCAAACGGCAGCCAGCATGGAAGAGATGGCTGCAAGTACAAAAAATAATGCCGACAATACCCGTTTAGCCAGCGAACAGGCGAATCTCGCGACGTTGCAGGCGCGTAAAGGCGGAGAGTTAATGGGGCAGGTCGCGAACAATATGCAGTCGATTACCGACTGCGCCCAGCAAATGACAGAGATTATCTCGCTGATTGACGGTATCGCTTTTCAGACCAATATTCTGGCGCTTAACGCCGCCGTTGAAGCGGCAAGAGCGGGCGACCATGGTAAAGGGTTTTCTGTGGTCGCGGGCGAAGTGAGAAGCCTTGCGCATCGTAGCGCCGAAGCGGCAAAAAATATTAAGTCATTGATTGAAGTTACCAGCCATAACGTGACACAGGGCGTTAACGTGGTCTCTGAAGCCGAAAAAAATATGCATGATATTGTTACCGGTTCGGGCAATGTGAGCAGACTGATGGATGAAATATCCGCCTCAACATCAGAACAGGAAAAAGGTATTTCACAAATTACGCAGGCATTGTCTGAGCTTGAACGCGTAACGCAGAGCAATGTGTCGATGGTTGAAGAACTCAATGGATCGTCAGATGTGCTGCGCAATCAGGTGATTGAGCTCCAGACACGAACACGTAATTTCCGTCTGGAAAATGAGCTCCAGGCTGACAATGCGTTAAGAAGCCGCGAATGGGCGGTGAATTCCTGAGCGTATTCAGGACGATGCCTCACATAATTATTGCTTAACCCTCGGCGAAAGCTAGACTGACACCGAAAGAGATAAAACGGTGGAGGCGCTGTGGAGAGCATCAAAGGGTCTGAGGTTAACGTACCTGACGCAGTTTTTGCATGGGTGTTTGATGGACGTGGCGGCGCAAGGCCGCTTGAAGATCAGGATCATATCGACAACGAACATCCATGCTGGCTGCACCTCAACTACACGCACCCGGACAGCGCCGAGTGGCTCGCGTCCACGCCGCTATTGCCCAACAACGTTCGGGATGCGCTGGCGGGAGAAAGTCTCAGACCCCGCGTCAGCCGGATGGGTGAGGGGACGTTAATTACGCTGCGTTGTATAAACGGCAGTACGGATGAGCGTCCGGATCAGCTGGTGGCCATGCGTGTTTATATGGATGAACGGCTGATTGTTTCCACCCGCCAGCGAAAAGTGCTGGCGCTGGATGACGTCATTAACGATCTGAAAGAGGGCACGGGGCCTACGGATTGCGGCAGCTGGCTGGTGGATGTGTGTGATGCGCTGACCGATCATGCCAGCGAGTTTATAGAAGAACTTCACGATAAAATCATCGATCTGGAAGATAACCTGCTCGATCAGCAAATTCCTCCACGTGGTTTTCTGGCGTTGCTGCGTAAGCAGCTCATCGTGATGCGCCGCTATATGACTCCCCAGCGCGACGTTTATGCGCGGCTGGCCAGCGAACGCATGAGCTGGATGAACGACGATCAGCGCCGCAGAATGCAGGATATCGCTGACCGGCTCGGACGTGGTCTGGACGAGATTGACTCATGTATTGCCAGAACGGCAGTCATGGCGGATGAGATAGCCCAAGTAATGCAGGAGTCGTTAGCCAGGAGAACGTACACCATGTCGCTGATGGCGATGGTCTTTTTACCGAGTACCTTCCTGACGGGGTTGTTTGGCGTAAACCTCGGAGGGATCCCCGGCGGTGAATATCACTATGGCTTCACGACATTTTGCGTCATGTTAGTGGTTTTGATTGGCGGTGTTGCGTGGTGGTTGCATCGTAGTAAATGGCTGTAAATTTACGCTTTTCTGTGGCAGAGTCGGCTTCAAAACGACATTTTAATTGAGCGAAGTCAATAAACTCCGACCATGTTAGGTGCAATATTACTACCGCAGGTGAATGCAACGTCAAGCGATGGGCGTTGCGCTCCATATTGTCTTACTTCCTTTTTTTGAATTACTGCATAGCACAATTGATTCGTACGACGCCGACTTCATAGTCGGCTTTTTTTTGCCTCCTGTTTATCTGCGTCTACCCTTTAGGGGTCAGCACCCTAATCTGGAGGAAAAGATGAGTATGCTACTTGCCCTGCAACGCCTGAACACCTGGCAGTCCGATCCGGTGCCCACCGATCCGACGCCGATACCTGACCCTGTCCCACGTCCGCAGCCGATGCCGGATCCACCACCGGATGAAGAACCGATTAAATTGTCGCATCGTTAGCGCAGATCTGCGAGGATACGCGCCATCTGACTGCAATCATTACCACGAGAGTATATTGTGACCGCTTTTTCCACGCTGAACGTTCTGCCTGAAGCCCAACTGACTAACCTGAATGAGTTGGGCTACCTCACTATGACCCCTGTCCAGGCCGCCGCGCTGCCGGCTATCCTTGAAGGCCGTGACGTGCGCGTGCAGGCGAAAACCGGCAGTGGAAAAACGGCTGCATTCGGGCTAGGCCTGTTACAACACATTGATGCAACCCTGTTTCAGACTCAGTCCCTGATACTCTGCCCGACGCGCGAGCTGGCCGACCAGGTCGCGGGTGAGCTGCGTCGTCTGGCGCGTTTTTTGCCTAACACTAAAATTTTAACGCTCTGCGGCGGGCAACCGTTTGGTGCGCAGCGCGATTCCCTTCAGCACGCGCCGCATATCATTGTGGCAACGCCGGGCCGTCTGCTCGATCACCTGCAAAAAGGCACCGTTTCACTCGATGCACTGCAAACGCTGGTGATGGATGAAGCTGACCGCATGCTGGATATGGGCTTCAGCGATGCGATTGACGAAGTGATCCGCTTTGCGCCAGCCACGCGTCAGACGCTGCTCTTTTCTGCCACCTGGCCTGAGGCGATTGCGGCGATCAGCGGGCGCGTGCAGAAGAACCCGCTGACCATTGAAATCGATACTGTCGATGCGTTGCCGGCGATTGAGCAGCAGTTCTTCGAGACATCGCAGCAGGGCAAAATTCCACTGCTACAAAAATTGCTGAGCCAACACCAGCCAGCGTCCTGCGTGGTGTTCTGTAATACCAAAAAAGACTGTCAGGCGGTGTGCGATGCCCTGAATGATGCCGGGCAGAGCGCATTATCGCTGCATGGTGATCTGGAACAGCGCGATCGCGATCAGACGCTGGTGCGTTTCGCTAACGGCAGCGCTCGCGTGCTGGTTGCAACGGATGTGGCGGCCCGTGGCCTGGATATTAAATCGCTTGAGCTGGTGGTGAATTTCGAACTGGCATGGGATCCGGAAGTGCATGTCCACCGCATCGGGCGTACTGCGCGTGCGGGTAACAGTGGTCTCGCCATCAGCTTCTGCGCACCTGAAGAGGCGCAGCGCGCTAATATTCTTTCGGAAATGCTGCAACTGAAACTCAACTGGGTGAATACCCCAGGTAATATCAGCATCGCTCCGCTGGCGGCGGAAATGGCCACCCTGTGCATCGACGGCGGTAAAAAGGCCAAAATGCGTCCCGGTGACGTTCTGGGGGCGTTAACAGGGGATATGGGTCTCGACGGGGCAGATATTGGCAAGATCACGGTCCACCCTGCGCATGTCTACGTAGCGGTTCGCCAGTCGGTTGCGCATAAGGCCTGGAAACAGTTGCAGGGCGGGAAGATTAAAGGGAAAACCTGCCGCGTTCGACTGCTGAAGTAAGCTTAAAACGCGTCTCAGAAACGATATCTGAGACGCTGCCAGGTTACTTGACTTCTACCACGTTCAGGCGCAGTTCATCGAATTGCGCATCCTCTTCCTCTGGCTGCCAGCCAGCAGGCTGCATCGGGATCTCTTCGCGATCAAACGCCAGATCCCCGCCATTCACCACTTCTGAACCGTGGTTAATCCCTTTGAAATCGAACAGTTCAACGTCGGCGAGGTGCGAAGGCACCACGTTCTGCATGGCGCTGAACATGGTTTCGATGCGGCCCGGATAGCGTTTATCCCAGTCACGCAGCATGTCGCCAATGACCTGACGTTGCAGGTTCGGCTGTGAGCCGCACAGATTGCACGGAATGATAGGGAAGGCTTTGGCCTGAGAGAAACGCTCAATGTCTTTCTCGCGGCAGTAGGCAAGTGGGCGGATCACGATGTGTTTGCCGTCGTCGCTCATCAGCTTCGGTGGCATTCCCTTCATTTTGCCGCCGTAGAACATATTCAGAAACAGCGTTTGCAGAATGTCGTCCCGGTGATGGCCAAGCGCAATCTTGGTGGCACCCAGTTCGGTTGCGGTGCGGTACAGAATGCCGCGACGCAAACGTGAGCAGAGCGAGCAGGTCGTTTTGCCCTCTGGGATCTTCTCTTTAACAATGCCGTAGGTATTCTCTTCTACGATTTTGTACTCAACGCCCAGGTTATCAAGGTACTCCGGCAGGATATGCTCCGGGAAGCCAGGTTGTTTCTGATCGAGGTTAACCGCGACCAGGGAAAAGTTCACCGGTGCGCTTTGCTGTAGATTACGCAGGATCTCCAGCATGGTGTAGCTGTCTTTACCGCCCGACAGGCAGACCATGATGCGATCGCCTTCTTCAATCATGTTGAAGTCTGCAATGGCTTCGCCCACGTTACGGCGCAGTCGCTTTTGCAGTTTATTCAGGTTGTATTGCTCTTTCTTTGTATTTGATTGATTTTCTTGCATTTATTACTACCTTCGGAGCCAATAGGGGCATAATAGGGGCAAAAATTTTTCAGCGTGCCAGCTTATTGTTAAGCATCAGCACCTGTTCGCCATTCATTTCTTCAATCCACGCACCGTAGACTTCATAAACCATTTGCGCGTTTTCATGCCCCATCTGGCTGGCTATGAAAGACGGGTTAGCGCCGGCAGATAAAAGCCAGCAGGCAAAAGTATGCCGCGTATGGTACGGATTCCGGCGGCGAATACCAGCACGTTTTACAGCTGCGTTAAATCTGGAGCCGATACTCGATAAAGAGTAGTAGGCTTTCTGTTTGCCCTTGCGCATCCTGGGCATGAAAACAAATCGCAGGTTTTGATATTCCATCGCACCATATTCGCGGTGATGAAAAACAATCTCGGTTTTGGGCTGTAACGAAGTCAGTGTACGCTGTGCCTTCAAGGCCTCTAGTGCTGGCTCTAGTAGCGTGATAACTCGATCACCTGCATCGGTTTTTGGTGGGACGAACATTGAAGTGGTCAACTAAAACTGGCCACGGCTTTAGAGTTTTTCCAGTATCGGTTTTCCGATTCGTTTGGGGGTAACTCACCGTTATAGTCATGCGGCCTTACCGAACTGTAATACCCGACGATATAGTCTGTGATCGCATGAGCTGCTTCGCTAAAGTTTATATAGCCTGTCACTGGCACCCACTCGTTTTTCAGACTTCTGAAGAAGCGTTCCATCGGGCTGTTATCCCAGCAGTTTCCGCGTCGGCTCATACTTTGCCTGATCCGGTAACGCCACAATAACTGCCGGAACTGCCTGCTTGTGTAGTGGCTACCCTGGTCACTGGGGAACATTACTCCCGCTGGTTTACCTCGGGTTTCCCACGCCATTTCCAGCGCTTTGATGGTTAGCTTGCTGTCCGGTGAGAATGACATTGCCCAGCCTACCGGTTTCCTGGCGAACAAATCGAGAAAGTGGGTGGGTTGCTGACAACTAACCAGTCCCAGTTCTTTCATGAGTCTGCCGGCAAGCCAGCGTCCCATTCTGAAACCTCTCAGGGTTGCCATAATGGCGATACTCCTCGCGCCAGCAGAGCCATGGCTAATGTTATGCAGCTCCAGAACCTGGCTACGTAATACAGCCCGCTTGCCGTCTGGCTTTTCGGGGCTTTTCACCCAGTATTTGTAGCTGCTGCGATGAACCCCGAACACCTGGCAGAGTGTGACCACAGGATACTGCGCTCTGAGTTTTTCGATTAACGAGAACTGTTCAGGGAGTCTGACATCAAAAGCGCGGTAGCCTTTTTTAATATGTCGTTTTCCATTTCAATGCGTTGTAGCTTTTTCTTTAGCTCACGTATTTCAATCTGTTCCGGGGTTATAGGGGAGGCTTTAGGTATTTTACCCTGTCGTTCATCCCGTAACTGCTTTACCCATCGCGTCATGGTAGAAAGCCCCACGTCCATAGCACTGGCCGCAGCTGCAACGGTGTAGTTCTGATCAAGGACCAGTTGAGCGGATTCGCGTTTAAACTCTGCGCTGAAATTTCTTTTTTCATTGGGACACCTGTATTGTTCTGAGATGAGCATATCACCTCTGTTCAGGTGGCCAAATTCAGTAAACCACTTCAGCCGGAAGCGAAAGGTTGATGGAAGTGCTCGATCACCTGAACGCTAAAGATGGAAAAGGCACGCTCTACTTTGCCGGGCAGGGAATACAGCAGCAGTGGCAAATGAAGCGAGAAATGCTGTCGCCTCGATATACCACGAGATATTCAGATTTGCTTAGAGTCCGATAAATAATACTGATGTCTTAGTCCGCTCTGTGCTAGAAGCGGACAATGGAATGTGAAAGTTGCAGTACTTCCAATACGTTATGTAAGTAGTCCGCACATCATGTAATCGAATGTGCAGACCACATTAGATCTGGCCTTCACTCGTTCATGATGGGAATCTTCTTAAGAAACTCTTTAAGATTCCAGGCATCCCAAGGCAAATGCTCAGTAATACCAATGATCACGATTTCGGTTTCAGCAGATACATCACGGATTATTCTAAGCGTCTGGGCGAGATTTAATTTTCCTACTGGATACACCGCCTGCCAGTCAAACTCAGGCTCGGGTTCGGCGAACAGCAGTGAACGGAAGACGTCCGGATTCAATACATCCAGATCCAGATGCACAGCAAGTTTGCGGATATTCTGTTCTTTTATCCAGCTAGTAATCTTGTCGCTGTTCTCGTAAAGCTCGCCCGGTCGGGCTATCCGCAGACCAAGTGCGTTGATAAAGGCTGTCTCCTGCTCAGTCAGCCCCTCTTCAATCAGACCGGCATACATAACGCGAGAGGGCTTCACCGGGGTCTTCACTTTAGAAGCGAACTCCGGATCGCCACCGCCCAAAAGATTTCCCAGCACCATTGTATGGCCGTTGGTAAAGTCGACTGGTGTTTTCACATCAGGGTGTGAATCGATCCACAGTACACCCATGTCACCATTGTGCCTGTCGTTCATCCAGGCAAAGGGAGCCTGGTCAACAAGACAGTCACCGCCAAACACCACAATATGATCTGGCTCTTCCTTTTCCAGGATAGCCAAGGCCTCATCATGCTGGCTGAGTAACTGCTGGCGATAAAGCAAACCTTCTTCCGGTTCTGGCGTGTCCGGATTGAATTCCGGTACGCTTATGGTGTGCAGAGGAGCGCGCGTCTCTGGAGAGAGCCAGTGCAGCAGCCGGGCACCAAATCCGTAGAGCTCCTGATTGCCTCCCTGCCACTGTGGAAATAAAATCCTGATCGTCTTTTTAGTCTTGTCAGTCATTTTGACGTCCTTTATTAGTGCCGATGGTAAATAACAATTAAAATCGTTCTTTTTCCTTGATGTCTGCAACCGGTGAAAGAATATCGTCAGGCAGATCGTGAAGCGGGAGACCGCAACGGACCTTTCGTGGCCAGTCAGGATTTGCTAATGCTGCCTTGCCGATAGAAACAAAATCAGCGCCCATATCCAGTAATTTTTCTGCCGTTTCACCGTCATCCAGCCCACCGTTAGCAATGATGATGGTCTCCGGAGCGGCTTCACGGGCAAGCTCAACAAGGCTCTTGTCACTGTTCTCGAATACAGGCAGCCAGGATTTGTATTCGGTCACATGGATATAGTCCACGCCGGCATCGGCGAGCAGACCGAAGATTTTCCTGGCACCGTCCTCACCTTCTTTCCATTTATGATGAAAATCGTTTACTTTTCCCTGCGAAATCCTGACGCCCAGCGTCTTTTCTGCGCCAATTTTACCGCGCACGGCACGGATAACTTCCAGCGTAATGGCCAGCCGGTTTTCCAGGGAACCGCCCCATCCATCAATACGCTGGTTGGTATAGTCTGTCAGGAACTGGTCAAGCAGGTACCCGTTCGCCGCATGGATCTCAACGCCGTCAAATGTTGCATCACTGACGGCGAGCTCCGCGCTGTCGGCAAAGCTGGAGATGATGTCGCGGATCTGCTCTTCACTGAGTGTCCGGGGAGTGCGGTATTCCCCGGAACCATAGTAGAACTCAAGCTGCTGCCCTTTAGGTTTCACGGCGGAAGGACCGGCAGAGTCCGGACGGTAGATATTTTTCTGAGACAATGCGCCGGCATGAATGAGCTGGGCTATGACCCGTGCACCGCGCTGATGTGCTTTTTCGACAACATTTTTCCAGCCGCAGATCTGTTCTTCATTCACGATGCCTGGCTGAAACGCATAGGTCTGTGACCACGCCTGATCAATGTAGATCCCCTCGGTGATGATGGCGCCGAAACCTCCCCGGGCAAAGCGGGAGTAATAATCCTGCATCTTTTCACCCGGTACGCCGGTTTCAGATGCGGAGATACGCGTCATAGGGGCAACCATGATGCGATTGCGGAACAGAGTGCGGTTAATAAATGTGGCTTCGAATAATGATGCGTGGCGCATGGTGACTCCTTGGTAACAATTATAATAAAAATAATTATAATGCCGTTATCCGTAACGTTATACTGGTAAGAAATGCATCACTGTATAACGGAAATAGATAAAATGAATCTTCGTGACGTCGAACTGTTCATCGTTCTTGCGGAAACCTGCAATCTTTCTCAGGTCGGGCGCAGACTTGGCATGAGCGCGATGAGCGTGTCGCGACATCTCGCCCAGCTGGAAAAGGATTTAGGCGCGCGTCTGTTTCAGCGCACGACCCGCGCGGTGTCGCTGACCAGCGAGGGTGAAGAATTTCTTCCCTATGCCAGAACCATGATGGAAGCAGAGCAGGGCGCACGGATTATGTTCAGCGAGGACGCTGGCGGGGCGTCAGGCCTGCTGAAGATCACGGCACCCTCCGGCATCGGCCGGCGTTACATACTTCCCCTGCTGCCTGACCTCATGGAACGGAATCCAAAGATGAAAATCGATCTCAACCTCAGTGATGACGTGGTGGATATCGTGGGTCAGGGGTACGATGTGGCCATCAGGGTTGCCCCGCTCAGGGATTCGAACCTGATTGCCCACAGACTCAGCAGCAACCCCCGGGTCCTCTGTGCCTCACCTGCTTATCTGTCCCAGCACGGGATTCCCACCACTCTGGCAGAACTGACCAATCATCAGTGTTTGAGAACGGCAATGGTGTCTCAGTGGACATTTGTGAAAGATGGGAACCTACTCAGTCATTTATTTGAGCCACGGTTCATTTGTAACAATGTAGAAGGTGTCCGAAGTATGTGTAAGGCCGGAGCGGGCCTGGCACAACTAACAAAAGCAGATATTCACTCTGAACTGGCAAGCGGAGAACTCGTCGAAATATCACTTAATGATGCTGATTGCCACATGCTGGCAATATGGGCGCTGTTTCCGACAAAGCGCTACCTGCCATGCCGCGTTACTGTCTTTCTAGATGCTTTAAAGTCTTCGCTGAAGAGACTTATGTCATGAATATTAAGTTCAACTTTTGGAGAGTGATAAAGTCATAATGTCCGCATTTCGCTCATTTCGAACATGACAGATTTCTTTTGACCTTACTATTTTGATGCCTTGACTAGCTCCGGACCCTGGTTTATCACATTCCCCATGGCACGCGTCACGGCGTGCCAGATAAACTTGTCGGCTGGCACAGCGCCGTCGGCTGCTATCTCCTCAGCTTCTTTACCGCCTAGGTCCTGACGCATCCACTCACGTGCCGCTTCTGCAGACAGAACCAAGGGGCGGCGGTCGTGAATGTCGACCAGTCCTTTATCAGCTGCAGACGTCACAATCAGAAATCCCTCTGCTTCATCTCCACGTTTGAAAGGCGTGCTGCCGATCGCTGCCATGAAAATGGGTTGGCCGTCGGCGCGGTGAATGAAGTAGGGCTGTTTCTTGTCTCCTTCCTTTTTCCATTCGAACCAGCCACCAGCAAAACAGATCGCCCGGCCATGCTGCCAAAGAGGTTTGAACATTCGGCTGGTGGCCGCGGTTTCGACGCGCGCGTTAATCAGTGGCGGCTTATCCCACAACCAGGGCGCGTAACCCCAGAGCACCGGATCGAGGTGCAGTTGTTCGTCGCGTTCGCTCAACAGCAGAACCTTGGTTCCAGGCGCGACGTTGTACCGGCCAATAGGTTCCGGGTCATAGGCAATGTCACGATCGGCTTCATCGGCCAGGTAAGCCAGATATTCTTCACGGGTTTGGGCTTGTGCAAAACGTCCACACATAGAAACTTCCAGTCAGTCAGACTGAAAGTATATGGCAGGGAGAAAAAGGAGGGCACACTGGCTAAAGTTAGGGGCAAATTTAGGGGCAAAACTGAGGAATAGGGGCAAAAAAAGGGCATTAAAAATGTATTACTGGGTAGCTTTAGGGAGAAACTGCTATGCTTTAACTAATTGAATAAATTAACAAAACGAAAGCAATCAATGAGTTAACAAAATCAGCGTAGCTTATTCAGGTTGTACTGTTCTTTCTTGTTAATCTCTTGATTTTCTTGCATCTATTCGTTACTCAGATCTCAAATGGGGCACAGGGTGAGGAAAACGATTTCAAAGCGTCAGCTTCGTGTTCATCTCTTCTATCCATGTAGCATAGATTTCATACACCATCTGCGCATTTACGTGCCCCATCTGGTTAGCGATAAAAGACGGGTTTGCGGCTACCGGTAAAAACCAGCATGCGAAAGTGTGTCGTGTATAGTACGGATTGCAGCGCCGAATGCCAGCACGATTTACAAATGAGCCCCACAGGAGAAGTTTGGTTAAGACTGAAGGGTTGTCTACACTTACAGCTTACGCAGTAAAAACGGAGGTGAAAATGACTGACCGTCCCGTTCATGGTGACCATCCTGATTATAATCCCAGCCCGGATAACCCGGAAAAGGATGGAAGAAAACCGAAAGATGATCCTGGCTCAGCGCCTGAATCAGGCGATAAAGATCCAGAGTAATGACCAACCGCCTTTACGAAGGCGGTTTTAACACCCATTACGGCCTCTCTACGCGCACCGCTATTCACGTTATCCTCATCAACGTCGTCTGATAACCGCTCAGAATCCATCCCTTTTTTGCCGGATGAACGGGTGAGATAAAGCACGGATTTCATTCCCGCGTACCAGCGCGTTTTACAGTTCTCCTGCTACGCTTTTGAGGAGGACAAGGGAGCGCTTCTATGAAAAATAAAGACGAGCAGACAGGATTAGTTGGGCTGGCGATTGGTGCCGCCGTTATCGGGCTGGTTTCATCCCAGAAGATCATCAACCGTGAAAGTATTGTCGATGAACTGGTAAGGCTCGGCAGGCAGAAGGGGGATGGTGTCGAAGATGAGGTCTTTTTAAAAGCGGCTGAGTTAGTGAGAAAAGGGGTATAAGCGATGGCTGACATTCGTCATGCACAGTGTCATTGTGGGGCGGTGAAATTTACGGTTGAGCTGACGGACGGCCTGAATACCGCACGTCGATGTAGCTGCTCGTTTTGCAGGATGCGTGGGGCGGTCGTGGTTTCAGCGCCTTTGACGGGCATTAAGGTGACGCAGGGCGCGGACACGCTCACAGAGTACCGTTTCAACACCGGCACGGCGCGCCATTTCTTCTGTTCGATTTGCGGTATTTACACGTTCCACCAACGACGTTCCAATCCCAATGAATATGGTGTGAATGTCGCCTGTCTGGAAAATGTCACGCCATTCGACTTCCCGGAAGTGGCGGTAATGGATGGAGTAAATCACCCTATGGATGGCGACAGCGGGGTATTTGGCTATCTCTCTTTCCGTAAAGAACAGACGAAACAGCGATGAAAACTAGCCCGCAGATCGCTGCGGGCTAACGGGATTAGAACTGGTAAACCAGACCTAACGCTACAATGTCATCCGTACCGATGCCATTGTTTTTGTAGAATGAATCATCTTCATCCAGCAGGTTGATTTTGTAATCAACATAGGTGGACATGTTTTTGTTGAAATAATAGGTAGCACCGACGTCAGCATATTTTACCAGGTCTTTATCGTCCTGGCCATTGCCCAGGTCTTTACCTTTAGACTGTAAATAGGAAATGGCCGGACGCAGACCGAAATCGAACTGATATTGTGCGGTGACTTCGAAGTTCTGGGTTTTGTTTGCCACCGCATCTGCATTGTCGCCGTACGGCGTCATATTGCGGGTTTCGGAATACATTGCCGCCAGATAAATGTTGTTGGCATCGTATTTCAGACCTGCGGTCCATGCATCCGCAGTATCGCCGCCCGCAGTAGTGTAATTTACCTGATCGTTGGTACGGTCAGATGAAGTATATGCTGCACCTGCGCTGAAGCCCATGCCGAAATCGTAGGTTGCGGATATACCGTAACCGTCACCATTTTCATGACGTGTATCACGACCGTTGTTGGTCCCTTCATTGGTAGAGCAGAAATTCTCGTCGCAGTTATTACCTTCATTATTACCCTGATACTGCACCGCGAAGTTCAGACCCTGCACCAGACCAAAGAAGTCGGTGTTACGGTAGGTCGCCACGCCGTTTGCACGACCGGTCATAAAGTTATCGGCATAAGTATAAGAGTCGCCACCAAATTCTGGCAGCATATCGGTCCAGCCTTCAACGTCGTACAGGACGCCATAGTTGCGGCCGTAATCGAAGGAGCCGTAATCGCCCACCTTCACGCCCGCGAAGGCCAGACGCGTCCAGGACTGATTGTCAGAACCTTCGGTGTTGTTTGCCTGAATGTTGTATTCCCATTGGGCGAAGCCGGTCATCATGTCGTTGATTTGGGTTTCACCTTTAAAACCCAGACGCATATAGGTTTGATCGCCATCTTTAGACGCGTCGTCAGAGAAATAATGCAGACCATCTACTTTGCCATACAGATCCAGTTTATTGCCGTCTTTATTATAAATTTCAGCTGCGTGAGCGGCTCCAGCCATTAACAAAGCGGGGATCATCAGTGCCAGTACTTTTCTTTGCATTTTGATTATTCCTTTGCAGTTATTTTTTTATTGCTTAGTGAACTTTCCGGGCTGGAAAGGTGTCCCATGCTAAATCACTCTGGCGGCGGATGAATAAAATATAATTGTTACGGGTTAAGTAAAATCTAAACTAAATGATGCGGTTGAAATAATGATAAACGTCATGAATGGATTATTATAATCAATACAAAATAAAAATTATTAATTACGAGGAAAACAAGGTAATCTCCACGCCGTTATATGCCTTTAAGATTATTTCATCCATAATTCACGTGAATATTGTTCAGAACATTGAGGCAATTTTCACCGATCTTCTGGATTCGCCCGGTGCACGTGCATCGGGCTTTTTTATAGCAAAAAAATGCCCGGACAAGCCGGGCATACAGGTTATTCACTGGTCGATTTTTCGGCTTTTCCTGCCAGTTGCGCCAGAAAGTCATAACGCTTCTGAAGATCCGCTGCCGCATCCTTCCATAGCTGCTCTGCTACTTCAGGCTGCTGGGCGTTCAGCCTGCGGAAACGCTGCTCCTGAAGTAAGGTTTCGGCAAGGGCGTCTGACGGCGGACGCGAATCCAGCGCCAGCGGCAATTTCCCTTCATCGGCACGGCGCGGATCAAAGCGGTACAGTGGCCAGAAGCCGGTTGCGGTGAGCTGACGCATCTGGTCGTGGCTGAGTGCCAGATCGTAGCCATGCTCCTCACACGGACTGTAGGCGATGATTAGCGACGGGCCTGGATACGCTTCCGCCTCCTGAATGGCTTTCACCGTCTGGTTGAGCTGCGCCCCAAGCGAAATTTGCGCGACGTAGACGTGCCCATACATCATCATGCTGACGCCCAAATCTTTACGCGCCTTGCGCTTGCCGTGCTCACCAAATTTCGTGACCGCCCCCAATGGCGTTGCTTTCGAGGCCTGTCCGCCGGTGTTGGAATAACACTGAGTATCGAGCACCAGAATATTGACGTTTTCGGTCAGGCTCAGGACATGATCAAGACCACCGAAACCAATATCGTAGGCCCACCCGTCGCCGCCGATCAGCCAGATAGATTTTTCAACCAACGCGTCAGCATCAGTCAGGAGTTGTTCAGCCCCTTCAACACCCTGAAGCGCGTGGCGCAGTTCAGCAACCTGCGCGCGACGAACGTCAGGTGTGGCCTCCGCATGCAGGGCATCATTCAGTTCTGCCGGGATCTTATCGGCAAACTGTGCCAGCAGACGCATTACGCGGGCGCGGTGCTGATCGACCGTCAGACGGAATCCCAGACCAAATTCTGCGTTGTCCTCGAAAAGCGAGTTTGCCCACGCCGGGCCGCGACCGTTTGCGTCGGTAGTGTACGGCGTGGACGGCAGGTTACCTCCGTAGATCGACGAGCAGCCCGTCGCGTTGGCAATCAGCATCCGGTCGCCGTAAAGCTGGGTAAGCAGTTTGATATACGGTGTTTCGCCGCAGCCGGAGCACGCCCCGGAGTACTCGAAGAGCGGGGTGATGAGCTGCGAGGTACGAATGTCAATGCGTTCCAGCTTGTTGCGATCGATTTCGGGCAGGTCGAGGAAGAAATCATAATTCACTTTCTCTTCTTCAACATGTTCAAGACGCGACATCATATTGATGGCTTTGATTGACGGGTCCTGACGATCTTTCGCCGGGCACACCTCGACGCACAGGTTACAGCCGGTACAGTCTTCCGGCGCCACCTGAAGAACATATTTCTGACCACGCATATCGCGGGATTTTACATCCAGCGAGTGCAAACTTTCCGGTGCGCCATCTAACGCTTCTGGTGACACCACTTTGGCGCGAATGGCCGAGTGCGGGCAGGCCGCCACGCAGTGGTTGCACTGGGTGCACAGCTCTTCTTTCCAGATAGGGATCGCTTCGGCAATGTTGCGTTTTTCCCAGCGGGTCGTGCCCATCGGCCAGGTGCCGTCAGGCGGAAGCGCAGAGACGGGAAGGGTATCTCCCAGTCCGGCAAGCATCGCCGCCGTGACGGTTTTGACGAAATCCGGGGCGGCGTCAGACACCACTGGCGGCCGGTTCGGACTGCTGGCATTGACCGGCTGCAACGGCACCTCGAACAGCGATTCGCGGGCCAGCGCCAGCGCCTGCCAGTTGCGCTCAACCAGTTCCTGACCTTTGCTGCTGTAGCTTTTGGCGATCGCCCCCTGGAGTTCCATCAGCGCGCTGTCGCCCGGCAGAATATTGGTCAGGTGGAAGAACGCCATCTGCATAACCGTATTGATGCGCGCCGCCAGGCCGCATTCGCGGGCGATCTTCGCGGCGTTAATGACATACAGGCGCGCCTGTTTCTGGTTAAGCACTGCCTGCACTTCCTGGGGCAGGCGTGCCCAGACCTCGTCGGCGCTGTAAGGGGTGTTGATCAGGAAAATACCGCCGGGCTTCAGGCGCTCGGCCATCTGATATTTATCAATGAACTGGAGCTGGTGACAGCCAACAAAATCCGCCTGAGAAATCAGGTATGCCGAGCGGATCGGGTGTTCGCTGACGCGCAGGTGGGAGACGGTAAGTCCGCCCGCTTTTTTGGAGTCGTAGACGAAATATCCTTGCGCATACCACGGCGTAGAGTTGCCGATAATTTTGATGTTGTTCTTGGTCGCCGAGACGCTGCCGTCGCTGCCCAGACCGTAGAACAGCGCTTCCAGTTTCGCATTCGAGGGCAGGGTGTTTTCCGGCAAAGGGAGAGAAAGGTTAGTCACGTCATCATAAATGCCGACCGTAAAGCGCGGCTTCGGTTTTGCCTCGCGCAGTTCAGCAAATACCGCAAGGACGCACTCCGGCCCGAACTCTTTTGAAGACAATCCATAACGCCCGCCAATGACGCGCGGCAGCGTTTCGCGCTCACCGCGGTTAAACGCCTCAGCCAGTGCGGTCATCACATCCAGATAAAGTGGCTCAGCCTGTGCGCCAGGTTCTTTGGTGCGGTCCAGTACTGCCACGGCACGCGCGCTGTCCGGTAGGGCTGCGAGCAGGTGTTTCGCTGAGAAGGGACGGTAGAGGCGAACTTTGAGCACGCCAACTTTTTCACCACGCGTCAGCAGCTCATCGACCACCTCTTCGCAGGTGCCGATGGCAGAGCCCATCAGGACGATCACGCGCTCGGCCTGCGGATGACCGTAATATTCAAACGGCTTATATTCGCGGCCCGTCGCAGCGGCAAAATCGTCCATCGCCTGTTCAACGTGCTCATACACCGCGTTGTACCACGGGTTTGTCGCCTCGCGGGACTGGAAATAGGTATCCGGGTTCGCAGAGGTACCCCGGATCACCGGATGTTCCGGATTGAGGGCGCGAGCGCGATGCGCATCGATGTCAGCCTGCGGCAGCAGATTGAGAATGGTGTCGTCCGGCAGTGGAACGATTTTGTTGATCTCGTGGGACGTGCGAAAACCATCGAAGAAATGAATAAATGGCACTCGGCTTTTCAGCGTAGCGATATGCGATATCAGCGCGAAGTCCTGTGCTTCCTGTACGCTGCTGGCGCAGAGCATAGCGCAGCCGGTCTGACGCACGGCCATCACGTCTGAGTGGTCGCCAAAAATAGAGAGAGCGTGAGTGGCTACGGTGCGTGCGGCAACGTGCAACACAAACGGCGTTAATTGCCCTGCCAGCTTGTAAAGCGTGGGGATCATCAACAGCAGCCCCTGAGACGACGTAAACGAGGTCGACAGGGCACCGGTCTGCAACGCACCATGCACGGTGGCAATGGCCCCGGCTTCGGACTGCATCTCAACAACCCGCGGGACATCGCCCCAGACGTTTTTTATCCCATTACCAGCCCAGGCGTCAGCCTGTTCAGCCATCGTGGAGCTGGGAGTGATGGGGTAGATGGCGATCACTTCGCTGGTACGAAACGCAACAGACGCGACTGCACCATTGCCGTCAATAGTTTGCATAGGACAACACCCTTACATTGCGCAAAAAGAGGGGTCTGTAAAACGACGACAGACCCTGAATATTATCTGTGTATTTTAGCAAAGCTCAGGTTTTACGATTTTCGCTTTTGTGTCCTTGGTATGCGCTGTATCAATGACTCGAAGGCTATTCGCGTTAAAAAATTGCGAGAAATTGTTACCAGGGCGCATAAATACGCACATCCGCTCTCGACGATGCGGCGCGTGATGCCTATTATGCATAGGTTTCGCGTTAATTATGGGGAGGAAGGTATGCGTTCAGCATTTTGGGTCGGATGTGCCGCGTTACTGTTGTCGGCATGCAGCAATGAACCTGTACAGCAGGCGACAGCGGCACACGTTACGCCGGGTATGCGAGCGGCTATGTCCAGTTCAGGTCAGGCCAACTGCGCAATGATCGGCGGTTCACTCTCCGTTGCCCGTCAGCTCGACGGCTCAGCCATCGGCATGTGCGCGTTGCCAAATGGCAAACGCTGTAGTGAGCAGTCGCTTGCCGTTGGTTCGTGCGGAAGCTACTGAGTTATTCAACTCGCTTAAACATCAATGTCTTATTGGCTGTCGCCAGCGTTAACTGGTCTTCGGTCAGGTCTACCTGTGCGCCTGTGCGTAGCATATCGGCGATGGTCTGATCCAGTTCATTTAGCTGCGGCTCGGTGCAGAGTTTCCGCGTCATTGCCAGCGTTTTGACCGTCAACTCTCCTTCGGACAGTTTACCCTGGCCGTTGAAGCCGTTGCACATTGTGCCGGAGACGACAATGTTGTTGATCAGGCTGATATTGGGTTGCGCACTGAAGCGAATGTCAGGCTGCGTTTTCCCGCCTTTGACTGCTTTGCCATCCACATTTTCAAGAACGAAACGGTGATTCTCTAACTGATCGGTCTGAACGGAGGCTTTACCAGGATTAACGCATCCAGCCAGTACAAGGCTGATTAAACTTACTGCCGCGAGCTTTTTCATTTTTCTACTCAAACTATCAATGCTGTAAATATTTTTTCAGTGTAACCATACCCTCCTGAGTGTTAATGGGGTTTATCTGAAAGTGCGGGAAGGGACCGGGCGGCGGCGCGCCCGGTCAGCGAGTTAGTGCGATTTAAATCCAGCTGCGGCCATCAGCATTTTAAAGAGCATACTTACGCAGGCCAGCGCCAGGACGCCGCCGCCCCAGATGATGGCAAGCCACATCAAACGTTTCCATACAGGTTGTTGCATCAGTGATAACCCTCCCCATGCTGTACTTTTCCGCGAAAAACGTAATAACTCCAGAAGGTGTAGACCAGAATCACGGGAATGATCAACAGTGCACCCACTAACATAAAGCCCTGGCTTTGGGCTGGCGCAGCGGCCTGCCAGAGGGTAATGTCCGGCGGGATGATATGCGGCCAGATGCTGATCCCAAGCCCGCTAAAGCCAAGAAAAACCAGCCCTAACGTCATGATAAACGGCAGGGTATGGCTCGCAGGATCGTGCAGGCAGCGCCACTGGCACAGACTCAGGATCGCAACCAGCGCAGGAACAGGCAGCAGATAAAACAGATTCGGCAGCGTAAACCAGCGCGCAGCAATAGCTGGTTGGGCGAGAGGGGTCCAGATACTGATTACTGCAATGAATACCAGAAGCAGGAGCAGAAGCACTTTCGATACCTGACGCATCCGCTTTTGCAGGGCATTTTCGCTTTTCATTACCAGCCACGTTGATCCTAGCAGCGCGTAAGCCACTACAAGACCCGCACCGCAGAAAAAATTGAACGCGGTAAACCAGTCAAACGGACCACCGCTGTAAGCTCGACCGGTGACGCTGAACCCCTGGATGACCGCACCGACGGTGATGCCCTGGCTGAAGGTCGCCACAATTGACCCGCCAATAAAGGCCTTATCCCAGAACGGGCGGTGCGCCGGAGTGGCCTTGAAGCGAAATTCGAAGGCGACCCCACGAAATATAAGCCCGATCAGCATTATTGTCAGTGGAATGGTTAGCGCGTCGATGATAACCGCATAGGCGAGAGGAAAGGCGCCAAACAGGGCCGCACCGCCAAGCACCAGCCAGGTTTCGTTGCCATCCCAGACGGGAGCCACGCTGTTGACCATCACGTCGCGGTCGTCCGCATTCGGCGTTGCCGGAAACAGGATGCCTATCCCCAGATCAAAACCGTCCATCACGATATACATCAACGTGGCGAAAACGATAATCACGAACCAGATAATGGAAAGATCGATACCCATTACGGTTACTCCTTAAATTCAGTGGTGACGGCAGAAAGCGGACGAGCAGGGCGGCCATCGGATTCAGTCGCGAAGGATTCATGGGGCTGCGGCCCTTTTTTAATCAGACGCACCATATAGCTGTAACCCACGCCGAATACCGCGGTATAAACTACGAAGAAGGCCAGCAAACTGACGCTCATGTGCAGATCGCCATGCGCGGAAACCGCATCCTTCGTACGCTGTAGTCCATAGACGACCCACGGCTGGCGGCCGACCTCCGTTGTTACCCATCCGGCGAGGATCGCGATCAGCCCGGACGGTCCCATCAGCAGGGCAAACCACAGGAAGGAACGTGATGTATAAAGGCGCTGTTTGTAACGCAGCCAGATTGCCGTCACGCCCAGGAGCAGCATCAACATCCCCAGGCCGGCCATGATGCGGAAAGACCAGAAGACAATGGTGGCGTTCGGGCGATCTTCTTTTGGGAACTCCTTCAATGCCGGAACCTGTTTATCGAGACTGTGGGTCAGGATCAGGCTGCCGAGAGCGGGAATTTCCAGACCAAAACGGGTCCGTTCCTGCTCCATATCCGGCCAGCCAAACAGCAGCAGTGGAGTAGGCTCACCCGGCGGATTCTCCCAGTGACCTTCGATGGCGGCTATTTTCGCTGGCTGGTGTTTTAAGGTATTAAGCCCGTGCATATCCCCCACCAGCGCCTGGAATGGGGCCACGATTAACGTCATCCACAACGCCATGGAGAACATAGTGCGAATAGCGGGGGTATTGTTTCCGCGCAGCAAATGCCAGGCCGCGGAGGCACCAACAAACAGTGCGCTGCTGAGAAATGCCGCTATCGACATGTGCAGCAGGCGGTAAGGGAAGGAGGGGTTAAACACCACGGCAAACCAGTCCACCGGAACGACCTGACCGTTGATGATTTCATACCCTTGCGGTGTCTGCATCCAGCTGTTTGACGAGAGGATCCAGAACGTAGACATGAGGGTCCCCAGTGCGACCATGCAAGTCGAAAAGAAGTGCAGCCCCGGCCCGACCTTATTCCAGCCAAACAACATCACCCCGAGGAACCCCGCCTCAAGGAAGAACGCGGTAAGCACTTCATAGGTCAGCAGGGGGCCGGTAATACTGCCCGCGAACTGCGAAAACCCGCTCCAGTTGGTGCCAAACTGATAAGCCATCACCAGGCCGGAGACCACGCCCATCCCAAAGTTGACGGCGAAGATCTTTGACCAGAAATGGTACAGCGATCGCCAGACGGGATTTTTTGTTCTCAGCCACAGCCCTTCCAGCACGGCGAGATAGCTCGCCAGGCCAATGGTTATCGCCGGAAAAATAATATGAAAGGATACGGTAAAGGCGAACTGTATTCGCGCAAGATGAAACGCATCTGGACCAAACATGCATTGCCTCAATGTTAAACGGTGTACTGTTATGATAAAGAGGGGGGGAATGAGATATCAGAAGCAGAAACTGATAATTTATCTATAACAGTTGTGTGAAAAGGTGAACTTTATCTGGCTGGTATAGCTAACAAGTAAGAATAAAAAATTTCTTTTTATGATTATTACGCATTAAACAGCTTGCTTTGTCGCCAGCAACATGCGTTAATGAATTTCTGGTTTTGAATCCAAATAAATATCTGACGTAGTTTTATAAAGCAGTTCTCATCACGTTGTGCCTCTCCGCAGCCTCTCTTGGGTCTTTATCTACATTCCGATTAGTTTTGTATCGAACCATTTTTTGCCTGATCGGCTCATGAGTAATTTACGTTTTTACGTTTACAGGAGAATCCTATGACTTCTTATATCCATTTCCGCTGCCCATGCTGTCATGGCTCGCAGTACCGCACCTCAGCTTTTGATGTGTCTGACAAAAATCCGTTCGGCGCGAAATGCATTTTCTGCAAATCGCCAATGATCACGCTCGACCACCTGGCCGCAGCGCGTTCGGCTCAGAATCACATTACTGAGTACCGCAAGTAATCTGCCGCGTTTCCAATAACAGTTAGCAAAATCTTCTCTTTTTCTCCTGCTGATATACACTGTCAGCAATAAGGAGAATCTGATGAAAAAATACCAGCGTCTGGCGCAACAAATTATCTCGCAGATTGAGCTTGGCGTATGGTTGCCGGGCGATAAGTTACCTTCTCTGCGAGAGCAGGTGGCAAGCAGCGGCATGAGTTTTATGACCGTGGGCCACGCGTATCAGATGCTGGAAAGTCAGGGGCGCATTGTTGCCAGACCGCAGTCAGGCTATTACGTTGCCGCGCGCCCGACCACACACCAGTCTGCACCGCCCGCGCAGGTGATGCGCGATGAAGTGGTCGACATCAACACCTATATCTTCGACGTGCTACAGGCCAGCCGCGACCCCTCCGTTGTCCCTTTTGCCTCGGCGTTTCCCGATCCGCGCCTTTTCCCGCTTCAGCAACTCAACCGATCGCTGGCTAACGTCAGCAAAACGGCTACCGCCATGAGCGTGATTGAAAACCTGCCGCCGGGTAACGTCGACTTACGTCATGCCATTGCCCGTCGCTACGCTCAGCAGGGAATGAATATCTCCCCGGATGAAATTGTGATCACCGCGGGCGCGCTTGAGGCGCTCAACCTCAGTTTGCAGGCTGTGACTGAACCAGGGGACTGGGTTATCGTTGAAAATCCCTGTTTTTATGGCGCACTCCAGGCGCTTGAACGTCTGAAACTGAAAGCGCTGTCGGTTGCCACTGACGTGCGTGAGGGCATCGATCTCAGTGCCCTTGAGCAGGCATTAAATGATTATCCGGTGAAAGCCTGCTGGCTGATGACCAACAGTCAGAACCCGCTCGGCTTCACGCTGAGTGCAGAGAAGAAAGCTCAGGTGGTGGCGTTATTAACCCGGCATAACGTCACGCTGATTGAAGACGATGTTTACAGCGAACTCTACTTTGGCCGCGAAAAGCCGCTTCCGGCAAAGGCCTGGGATAAGCAGGATATGACGTTGCACTGCTCCTCATTCTCCAAGTGTCTGGTGGCTGGTTTTCGTATTGGCTGGGTGGCGGCGGGAAAACATGCGCGCCGTATTCAGCAGTTGCAGCTGATGAGTACGTTATCCACCAGTTCTCCCATGCAGCTGGCGCTGGTGGATTACCTGGCGACCAAACGTTACGACGCCCACCTTCGCCGCCTGCGACGCACGCTTGCTGAACGCAAACAGCAGGCCTGGCAATCGCTTTTGCGCCATATGCCTGCCGGCGTCAAAATCCATCATAACGACAGCGGCTACTTTTTATGGCTGGAACTGCCTGAACAGCTGGATGCGGGGCGGTTGAGTGAGAAGGCGTTAACCCATCAAATCAGCATTGCGCCCGGCAAGATGTTTTCCACCTCCAATATCTGGACACCGTTTTTCCGTTTCAATACCTCATGGGGATGGGGCGAGCGGGAGGAGCAGGCGGTCGTCCAGCTGGCGGGGGTAATCCGCGAAATGATGCTGCACCCAGTCACACCTTGATGAAAATTCCTGAAGCGACATGACGCGCGGTCTACCTTTAGTAAGGGAGTGCGGATTGGTGACGTGACGTTGTCACGTACATGTCCGCCAGAACGTGTGCTGACAGCGAAAACAATGTCGATTTCAACAGGACGATGCTATGCAAAATCAATTGCTGATTAATGGTGAACTGGTGGCCGGCGAAGGTGAGAAGCAGGCGGTTTATAATCCTGCCACGGGTGAAGTGCTGCTGGAGATTGCTGAAGCGTCGGAAGCACAGGTGGACGCTGCCGTCCAGGCTGCCGATCGCGCGTTCACAGAGTGGGGACAAACGACGCCGAAAACGCGCGCCGAATGTCTGTTGAAACTGGCTGATGTGATAGAAGCCAACGCTGACGCGTTCGCAAATCTGGAATCCCTTAACTGCGGGAAACCGCTGCACTGTGTCCAGGGGGACGAGATCCCGGCCGTGGTCGATGTGTTTCGCTTCTTTGCCGGGGCCGCCCGCTGCCTGAACGGGCTGGCTGCCGGAGAATACCTCGAAGGACATACTTCGATGATCCGCCGCGACCCGGTTGGTGTTGTCGCCTCTATTGCGCCCTGGAACTATCCTCTGATGATGGCGGCGTGGAAGCTGGCGCCCGCGCTGGCGGCGGGAAACTGTGTCGTCATCAAGCCGTCTGAAATCACCCCGTTGACGGCGCTGAAGCTGGCGGAACTGGCGAAAGATATCTTCCCGCCAGGCGTGTTGAACGTGCTGTTTGGTCGCGGCAAAACCGTAGGAGATCCGCTGACCGGTCACGAAAAAGTCCGTATGGTTTCTCTCACCGGCTCTATTGCTACAGGAGAACATATTATCGGGCATACCGCATCTTCAGTTAAACGTACCCATATGGAATTGGGCGGAAAAGCGCCGGTCATTGTCTTTGACGATGCAGATTTGGATGCCGTGGTTGAAGGCGTGCGTACGTTTGGTTTCTACAATGCTGGTCAGGATTGTACCGCAGCCTGTCGTATCTATGCCCAGAAGGGGATTTACCCCGCGCTGGTCGAAAAGCTGGGCGCAGCCGTTGCCAGCCTGAAAATGGGCGCGCCGGACGATGCTTCAACCGAGCTGGGCCCGCTCAGCTCCGCAGCGCATCTTTCCCGCGTTTGTGCTGCCGTGGACGAAGCCAAAACCCTTGGACATATCCGCGTCGTCACCGGTGGCAGTAAAAAAGAGGGGGCAGGATATTACTTCCAGCCAACGCTGCTGGCCGGGGCGAAGCAGGAAGATGCGATCGTCCAGCGAGAAGTGTTTGGCCCGGTGGTCAGCGTGACAGAATTTGAGGATGAAGCGCAGGTGCTGAACTGGGCTAACGATTCGCAATACGGCCTGGCCTCGTCCGTCTGGACAAAAGACGTCGGACGCGCCCATCGCCTCAGCGCACGGTTGCAGTATGGCTGCACCTGGATCAATACCCATTTTATGCTGGTGAGCGAAATGCCGCACGGCGGGATGAAGTTATCCGGTTACGGAAAAGATATGTCGGTCTACGGACTTGAGGATTACACGGTAGTCCGACATGTCATGTTAAAACACTGATGTGTGACTAAGTGGCTGTAATATAAATCGATTATATTCCGGCCACTTTATTGTGGGGCATCTGTGGGGCATTAAAGTCAAAATCTGAGTTCAGCAGAGCTACCTGGTCGCCGTTTTGTTCCGCCATCCATTTACCATAGACGTTGAAAACCATCTGGGCATTTGTATGCCCCATCTGGTTAGCAATGAAGCTCGGGTTCGCGCCCGCACTCAATGCCCAGCAGGCAAACGTATGGCGAGATTCATACGCTTTCCTGTGCCTGATACCTGCTCTTTTCAACAGGTGATTCCATGCCGAGGCTATCGATCCTGGTATATAGCAAATGCTTTTTGATGGGTAACGACCAGATACGTTTGGATTGAAAACAAAGGTACATATGTCAGTTCTTTGTTTACCGTACTCCCTCAGATGAACAACAATTTCGTGCTGCTCTTTCATGCGGGTAAACTGCATCTGACTTTTCAGTGCCTCTATAGCTGGCTGGGTGAGGTTAATTGTCCTAATGCCGCTTTCCGTTTTTGGTGGAGTAAAGTGATCAGAGATCGCCAGGTTTCTGTTTACGTTTATAGTCCAGTTGACGGTGTCTACATCCTCCCAGGCTAAGGCACAAATTTCACCATGCCGCATGCCGGTACTCACCGCCAGAATCCAAAGATTTCTGATCTGCTGGTGATTAGCGGCATTAAGCAAACGTATAAACTCTTCTTTGGTGAGCGGGTCTGGCTCTGACTTTGATTTCCTGAGTGGGCGAATATCAGATATGACCGATCCATTTGTGTATCCGTTACGCTCCGCGAATTTAAGCATTTCGAGCATCACTGCCATATAGCCGTTTACCGTACGTACAGTTCTGCCTTTTTTGTGTGAGCGCTCAAGCGTTTTCCCTATGAGCTGATAGCCAGTTAGGAGCTCATGCCTGAGTGACATAAGATCCTCATGGGAAAGCGCACATACTGGCTTCTCATCATCCAAAATTCGAAGGCACATTTTTACGTATGACGTATACCGCATATGGGTGTTCCGCGCCAAAACCGTTTGCTTCAGGGCCAGCCATTTGTAAGCCAGTTCCGAAACGGACGTCTTAAGTTTACGATCGTCATTAACCTTAGCTCGCGGTGAGTTAGGAAACTGGGCGGTATAGTCGAAGGTGCCGGTCCTGATGGCGTAGCAAATAGAAGTCCTCAACTCTCCAGCTATCTTTCTGTTTTTGGGGGTGTCGGGAACGCCAAGACTTTCGCGCACCCGCTCACCCTGGTACATGAACCACAGGCGCAATGAGCCCCCGTGATTCTCAACCCCGGTTGGATATTTAGACATGCCTTTTCCTCGTTGTTAAACGCAGGGCTATTTAAGCAGATTTCTGGCGCGGGATCGCCGGGCGTTGCTTTTCAACCCAGTTATCGACTTCGAAACGGTTGTAGAGGATAGGTGAGTTGTCTTTAGGCTGAAGGTCTCCGGAATAGTGCTTATACTCGCGCCCCTCAAGCCAGCTTTTTTCACGGGCCGACTTGATTGCATGCTTTGTCAGCCCGGTTAATGCAATCAGTAGTTCTTCTGATACCCATTTGTTGGGCACCAGTTGGATCGTATCGCTCATGAGTGTCTCCAGGCAAAAAGAACCCGGCTCGGGGCCGGGCAAAAGGGATAACGTGGCAGTGCTTTCGCACCCAATAGCCAGCTCATAACTGGCTATCAGCTGCGTCATAGTTGACTACGGGTATTCTTCAGATAATCAGGGTCAGGCACGATCTCATCACATACTTCTGGCTCTTCGAGAGCATCGCGAAACGCAACCGCTACAATTTTCCCGCCCATAAATTCCATTCCTGCGTTAACCGACGGTTCTTTACCGTCCTCATACTCAAAGACGAACGTCATCTTTCCCATAATCCCTCCTCATGCCGCGCGCTGGGCACGCAGCTTCTTCAGGTGTTCTGCTGTTTCGATTTCTTCGGCGATCCGCTCGGCCTGTGCTTTGGTCAGCGGCTCGAATTCAAGCTGAAAGCGGCCCATGCTGGCGATGCAGGTGCGACCATTGCGGATGTAGTGGATAACTTCGTGGGTAGCGCGTAGGATTTTGCAGGGCGCGCCGTGGGGATCGGCGTACCAGGTATTAGGCTGGATTATCCTGAACATTGGGCACCACCTTAAATTCGATTACCCAGACCCAAGGGTTGGCCTGCCAGTTTTCTTCGCCGTAGATGGACTTCCACAGTTCTTCCCACACCTGAAAGCCATAAGTAGCAGGGCGGAAGTCGTAAAGACCACAGCCGATTTCCTTACAGATATCCCCAAGGGTAATGGCCTGCAATCGCTCCACTCGCACACCGGTAATTTCCAGCATTAGGCGACTGGCCCAGCGCGGCATGTGAATTGATGGACGCCATCTTCCTTCTTCCGGCCAGTCTGCAGGTGGCGTAGCTCGGTAAGCCATATCGTGGCTATCCTGGTCGATGTTGTAGCGTGCCCAAGTCTCCCGCACCCAGATACGATCACCTGGTTTACCGTGTGGGCTGTTTCTGTAATTTCCCGCCGATAACTCACCAGCCAATTCATTGCCAGATAATTCGCACATTGCATCTCTATCAATGTGTGGGACCTTCACTGGCCGCCGCGTCTGCGTCTTGCCGCCGTCGAGGATGGCGCGCACCATCTCGCCGTTAAAAATCATTCCGCGCTCTTTCACTGGATCCCCCTCTGCTTATTCCTCAATTCGATAACGCCCTGGCACTCCGCGCATGTCTGGCAGCCGGGAACGGCAGCGCGCCGCGGCTCGGGAATTGGTTCGTCGCATTCTTCACAACGCTCAGCTGATACGTCGTTACGGTTCACTCGGTGAGCGGAAAGGGCAGCGTTACGCTGAAGCTCTTCAATCTCTGCTGCGGTATCGATGATATCGGCCATGGTCAATGCTCCCGGAACTGCCGGTTAATTCGGTTGAAGGTGAACGCCAGCAATAAAAAAGGAGCTTTAAGCTCCTGGGTGATTAGTGCTTTCATGCTGCACCGCCTTCATTCTTCTCGGCTTCGACAGCCATATTTTCAAGCCGTCGAGATAGCTCGGCGGCCAGCGTCTGGAATTCTTCCTCGGTCGCCACCGGGATCGGCACAAAGCGAATACCGATGTGCGCCAGGTTATTGGCAATTTCGAGGCTTTTTCTCAAATCAACGGGAGAGGCTCGGTTCATGCTGCACCGCCAACGTTTCGCAGCCAGATGCAGACGGCGCCATCTTCCGTTTCGTGAATTGAACCGACAAACCAACCATCACCGGCTGGGGGTTCGGGCTGCCACGCTGAGATGTCATAACCGTCCACATCGGGATCGACATCATCCTCATCGCGGTACTCTACTTTCCACTCAAGGCCGTTCTTATCCAACCAGGCGTTAAATTCATCAGGTGAGATAGACTCGCGCCCATCGCAAAATTCATCGTAAAGCGGGTGAGTCCAGTAGCCGTATTGGTCGCGTTCGACGGGTAGGGGTTTAAATTCTGTTGTCATTGTTCGGCTCCAAACCGCCCGTTAAGGCGGCCAGTTTTGACGACGAACTCCAGGAGGCTAACTCCCAGAGCTTCAATTTTCTTGTGATGTTTGTTGATGATGGGAGGCACCGTTTCGTTCCAGTTAGGTTTTGGCTTCTTGCGCATGGCCTGCTGGATTTCCTCGGTGCATCGGCGGCAGGCTGCGCGGATGGCGTTTTCATTTGCTGGCGTCATATTTAAACCTCCAAAGCCAGTTGTGGTGTAAACCGATCCCTTTCCTCGTCGTAGTTAAGAGCGCTCGCCGAGTTATAGGCCTCAATGCGTTCTACAAGCACTGCTGTCCGTGTTTCTTTGCTTGCCGGCGCGTATGCTGATTTATCCCACGCTTTATCTATGCCGATGTTGCGCGCCACGTTTGTACTATCAGCTGACGACAGAGGGATGTGACGGAAGATGTCAGCATTCAGCATGCGCAGGCCGTGAAGCTTCGTAATTGGATAGCCGTTTTTATCGACTACATGGCGTATCAGATCGCGCAGTTTTGCCCGGCACGCTCTTGGTCGCTTTGCATCGTATTCACCCATGCTACCGATGCATACGCGAGGAAATTCCCGGCACAGCCTGAAGAAGCGTTCATCGGGTTCGCTCATGTGCCATACCGGCGCGCCGACAACGCTACCGTGCGGCCATTCAGCGATAAGCGCATCGTTCTCTTCACTCGTTCCGCCGATCACGTCAGGAATGACGGCAAACGCAAAGCGGGGATGATTCATCCACCGAGCAACAAACTCGTAGTAGTCATTCCAGTTAACAACGCGCTTTTTCGTCCAGAAGCTGAATGCGCCGTTATCCAGCGCGAAAGACTGGGTGACTTCGCTGGCCAGGGCTAATTGGCCGGGGTTGGCGAAGGAAATGAAAGCGTGCCTGCCTTTCCATGCCTTCAGGGCGCATGTGTCCGGCGTAATCGGTCCGCCGTGAAAATGGATCATGCACCCTCCCGCTCCGGATCGTTAACATCCCAGCCATTGCGCTCAATATTGGTTTGCAGCCGCTTATCTCCTACCTCTTCAATGCAGCGGCCGGTAATCTCAGCGACTTCAGCGTTTGAGTGTCGCCACAGCAGCGCCAGCTCTTCGAGTGACCACGCTTTCATAGCACTGACTCCATTTCGTCGATGTATAGGCCCTGAGCAATCAGTCGGCTACGGCGGGCGGCACGTTCAATGCACTCCTGCCGTCTGCCTTCCTGCGATTGTTCGATGGCGCGCCGGGTGAACAGCCGCGATTTACCCTGCGGCGTTACGACCTTTGGCTTCGTGACCAGGTCGAATGTCCGGTCGCAGATTCCATCCTCGTTGAGCCATTTTTCCGATTCAACGATCTGCGCTATCTGTCCTGAGCCGCGGGTAATGCCGTTGGCTACCCGGTTAAACTCAATCAGCGTTACGCCAAACTTCTCTGCGATTTCGCTGCCGGTGACCGGGCGTCCCCGCGTCTGAATCATCCAGATAACGCGCTCACGTAGGCCAGAGAATTGCCCGGTTCGCCCGGGCCTGCGGTAGAAGGGTGTGCGTTTCATGGCGGCACCTACTTAATAAGGAGTGAAGGTTTGCCGAGTTTTATTTGCGCGCCAGGTACATCCACGCCAGCTTCGATTTGGTGTTTGATAGCCAATTTGTCTGGCTTGATGCTCGTCTCGTATTCGACGAATTCAGGAGGAAGCGCGCTGGCATCTATAATCTCTACTGACTTGGAAGGTGCGCGAACCGTTACCTGATGAATGCCCGCCTTAAGTGATTTCTTCCCTGCCGTTTCGAGGGAAGTGGCCACATAATCTTTCATGCTCGACACACGGTTTTCTGCGGCTTTTGCGCGCTCTGCAAGACGCTTGCTTTCTTCTTTCAGCGCCTCGGCATAAGCAGATTCGTTTTTGCAGACAGCAAGGATCTGCTCGACCTTTGCTTCCAGCTCCCACCCAATGCCATCAAGGGTGTCGGCTATCATTTCAGGCTCCATGCCTGAATCAGTCAGCTTTGCGAAATCATTGGCGATCTGGTAAAGAGCTGTCATTGCGTAACCTCTTCGAATTTTGCTTTGCACTTGGCATAGACGGCCTGAACCTCTTGTTGAAGCTGCATTCCGACCGTCATTTTGTAAGCTGCCTGGAAGTGAGTTTTGAGAGCATGCATATTTTTCGCCTGCTTCATGTCCTCACATAGTGACTGGATGGTGTTGATAAGTTCCTGTTTTGCGTTTTCTTCCGACTGGATGATTTCGCTTTCAGGGGTGTAGGGCATAACTGGCTCCGTGTATATGCCTTCGCTCTCGTTGAGCACATCGACGGCATTATCCAGTCGTTCGGCACGCGGCCAGTATTTATAGGCTCTCTTGACGATCGTCTTCCTGGCCATCTCAGACCAGAAGTTGACCCATGGGCCTTTTGGTGATGTTCCCGCTTTGCTCACTTTCCTGATTTCTTCTATCTCAGCGAGACTCATCTCTTCAGTGAGATAGTCGCCATCAGCGGTTTTAACTGTGCAGTAGCCACCGATAACGGCGCCGCGAGCGTCAGGTGTGGCAAATGGGTTGTATTTATGAGCTGGCGCCTTATCGAGACCAAGCGTCTCGTAGTCGTCGCTAGCATGAACTAGCTTGCACTGACCCCACTTGATGACGCCAGCCGACTGGGCGATGTGCAGAAGGCCCATGTAGCTGATATCGAGGCAGACCATACCGTCCCGCGGAACCAGATAAGCCAGTTTGCTTGCAGGGTTCAGGCTAATGCCGACAGCTGCAACGTTGATAATCGCGTTCTGGGCGCTGGTGGGGTTGGCAATCGCCGTTTCTGCCAGTTTTTGATTACGCTGGAATAACTGGATAGCGAACTGGCATTCCTTTGCCCATGTCAGAGACTGGTCAGTTAGGGCGCCGACAAATAGCGGCTCCTGCTCCTTAACGAACTGAATCAGATCGAAACTCATAAACCCTCCTTAGAACGGGCAGCCGGTACGGTGTTCCCAGTCGTATTCCGCCTGGGCGTAAGCAACTGCCGAAATGAAATCGTTGTAGGCCTCGCCAGCTTTATCGCTGCGAAGTCCTTCGTATGGGCTGGAGTCAATCGGGATCGTGAAGTGGAAAAGGCCGGACGGCTCATTTGGCATCATGTCGATGATTTGCTGTGCCCGGTCGTCGATCCACTTCTCTTTCTCGTCGGTGAGCTGCTGCTCAACCCAGCGCCGATCTTCGATGCGGTCGTAAGTGAGGAATGCGTTCATGGTTGCCTCAGTAATGAATTTTCGCGCAGGGGATCAGGTCATCTTTTAGAGCGGTAAGAACTTCGATAGCCTGTTCGCGGGTTAAGCTGGTGTGGCTGGTGAGCGCGTTAACGATGTTGGTGCCGACCGTCTTGCGGTGTTTCACGTCAGCTTCACGCTTTGCCTGCTCATCGGCTATGCGCTTCTCTTCGGCCAGACGTTTCTCTTCTGCCTGTTTTGCCTTGAGGCGCTCAGCTTCCACTGCCGCGGCTTTTTCGCGTTCTGCCCGGGCTTCTGCTTCCTGCTTCTCGCGTGCCGCACGCTGTTCCGCTTCAATGCGCTGGCGTTCCGCCAGTTCAGCGCGGGCTTTCTCTTCGGCTTCACGGCGCGCTGCGGCTTCAATCTCAGCTTTGTGCTTCGCTTCGGCATCGCGGCGGGCTTGCTCTGCCGCTTCACGCTTAATGCGTTCTTCGTGCTCACGCTGAGCCTGTTCCGCCAGGCGGCGCTGCTCTTCGCGGTCACGGTCAAACTTGTCATTCATCAGCAGAGCCATTTCGTGGTCTGCCTCGATCTGCGCGGCGCGCTGGTCATCGAACATCTTGTTCATCACCAATGCTTCTTCGTGCATAGCGTTCCAGGCTTCTTCCACCCGGATTCGTTCCTGCTCAGCTTCCCATTCGGTTAGAGGACGGCGCACTTCATCCTTAAGCGCGTCCAGCCGCTCACGCACAATGCGGCGGCTTTCGTCGATCTGCTTAGGCAGGGCTTTAAGCTCAGCAACCAGATCTTTACCGGCGTTGTCGATGTAGGTTTTGGAACGGGCAACCTTGTGCGCCATGGATGCGATAGCGTCTCGGCCTTTGCGGGTCGACACATCCGGTACCAGGCTGCGAGCTTCTTTCTCGATCGCCTCAATAATCGGGTCGATCTGCTCTTTGGTGGTGAATACCGCCATTGCGTTCTGTTTCTCAATGACGACTAAGTCCGTTACTTCGCTCATGGTTTCTCCTGAAATTTGGGTGTGCAGATGCCGCCCGCAGAAAGCCAGGCCGATCGATTGAATAGGGTGGTTAGTGCTGGATAGGGTTGCCGTGACCGTCCAGAAGGACGTCAATCACGCAGTCACTGAGGCGGATGATTTCTGCATCGGTGTGCAGGTACACCCATTTGCGCTCCTGAATGACTGCTGAGACGCGATAGGTGCGGCCTTCATGCATTGCCATCATGCCGGGCGTGACGCACTGGCGAATGAGCGGGGTGGTTCCGTAGTGGTTGATCATACCTTCACCTCAACCTGTTTCAGGAGGCCAGCGATATGCATCTGCCAGTGGTTCAGTGTCAGCTTGTCGCGCGGTGCCGATATCGATGTCAGTTGCCACTCGTTATCGTTGAGCTTTTTGGCTGTGTACTGCTTGCCGTTGTGGGTGACTGTCATGATGCCTCCCGCTTTTCTTTGATGTCGGCGCGGAGGTGAATCTCTTTCCCATCAACTGTCGGGAATATCAGGATGTCATCACGAACTGCGAGAAGATGGGCCACTGCAAATAGCGCCTCGTCTGTGACATCAAATTTCTCACCGGTGAACTCACGAACGCCGGGTGCCAATTTGCTTGGCTTTGATCGACCCGCGAAAACTCGATTCGTCAGGCCTGAAAAACCTACTGTGATTGGGTTGCTCATAAATCCTCTTGGCCTTATCGCGGCGAACGGAACGGTTAATACAAGACTTCAACGCATTTATTCAGTGTTTCAATGGGCGGTGGATGGCCGCCGGTTGTCATAAATGGGCAGACTCGAAAATCTGCCTATGTATGGCCGATAAAAAACCCGCCGTTGCGGGTCTTCAGAAATAGTCTTTGTGGTCTTGCATCGCTCGCTCGAGGATTACCTTTGCATCTTCAAAGCTGGCAGATTCAAAAGCCTCTCTTATGGCCTTAGCCAGGCAAGTCGCATCGCTTTCATAGTCATCAGCTCTGCTTTCCCAGTTTGATGCCTCTTCTTCAGCCTCATAAAGGCGATCGCCATACTCGCACTCGAGTTCCTGGCGCACTTCATCACGAAGCTTCTCCTTGATGATTTCGGAGGCTTCTTCAATCGGCATTGTTTCCAGAATCGTCTCTGGCTGATGAGTGCCGTATTTCAGTGAGATGTCAGTAGCAAACATGCAACCTCCAAAAAAATGCCCGCGCGCTGGCGGGCCAAGAAGACTTTTCCAATCCAACCAGAACAGGATCATCGTCTCCTGTGCGGTTGAGATGGCAGTATTACCATCACCAAGCATCGGCGCCCGGTGCTTGAGGTTGGCTCTGTAGTTACCCGCTGATGCGGGAGAAATGCTTTATCTATCAGCTTCTACAACTCATCACGAATCTGTGAGAGTGTGCTGATCGCCTGGTAATGACCGCGACGCTGCTCTTCTGTTTTGAACGCACGCATATCGTCTTTTATCGATGCGATTGCCTTATTCAGAACTTCCACTTGCGCTTCTTTAATCGCCTGTTTGCGTGGCTTCTGACGCTTCTTAGGAAGGTCTCTTAAACACGCCGGAATGTATGTCTGAGTCATAAAAAATCCTCTTGTGATTCAGCACAGCCCACTCAGCTTCAAATGGACTGGAATAAATCTCTTTGCGCTTCGCACCTCTCATCCCGCCAGTGCTGCCCGTTCCCACGCCTTTATCGCTCTCGCGAGGGGGTAGCCTCACACCGACCGGATCGCGCCCGGTGCTACGCCGAATTTGTACGTTGGGGTCTAAACAGGATTACTGAGTGCTGTTCCGACTTTGCATGTTGTTAAAAAGCAGGCGACTTGCTGTCCGCCGCTGGCTAACTTCGCTCAGCTGTCGATGTTTCGTTTCGATGGGTGGATAATCACATATTGTGTTTTATTGGTCAACACGAATTGTGATTAATGATGACAACAAAGCGTGTTGTTGCTGATTTGAAAGGGAATTTATTTTTTTAAATACCAGTGCTACGCTTAAAAAAACAGCAGGAGGGATGTGCATGGTTCTGGATGAAGAGCGTATAAGCATGAAAATTCAGGCGATGGGGCGGGCGGTGATGGAATTGTCACTGGCTGATTTACCCATGACCCAGCAAAACATCATCGACAAGCTGGAGCAGTACCGGAAGGAAACAGGAAACGTGATAGGGAAGGGTGTGAACAGGGATGCAGCTGAGATAGTGCGGAAAGGCTTATAGATGGTTAACGGTGTCACCAATGGTAAATCGTTTACCAAGGATGACAGCGTTTACCAGAGGGATCGGGTTGTTTACCAGCTGGCGGGGGATAGACGCCGTTAATGCCAGCATCCCATAATATTCAATTGATTACGCTGACGTGGTGGTGGTGGTCGAATGGGGATCGGCAGGCACAAAAAACCCGGCGCGGGGCCGGGTGTTTAGGCTATTCTACTGTAGGATTAAGGCTTGTTTTTGTCGTGCTTTACAAGCGCCCTGTGTGTTTTTTTAATGCTGCTTCTAACTTTCTGGATTTTGTCCTGGGAAAGCTTAATATTTTCAGGTGCTGTACCGGTGTTGGATATCATTACATTGCGAACCGATCTACCAACGATCTCAGCAGCATTTTCTAACTGGCCCTGACCCTGAAGGTTCTGGTTCCTGATTCTGGCTTCAGTTTGCGTGATGCGGAATATATTAGCCGCCAACTCTTCACTTCCCATAAAATCAAGCATGGTGCCATCTTTGTCAGAAAGACCTTTCTTGGCCTTCAGTTGTCGTAAGTTCATGTTATACATGCCCCGATAACCGGCATTCTGGAACAGTCCATAATCTACAACCCCATGCTTATGGGCTACGTGGCTAAGAGTTTTTTCTCGTGATGTGATTTCGCCACGTAAATATACACGGTTGACGGCGTCATGGTTATGGTACGCCGCTTGTATCTCAGCTGCTAGCCCAGCAAAATATGCTTGTGCATTAGCGACTTTACTGTTTCCAATGTCACCATTCATAACAGTCAGATAGCATGCAAACCTTGTGAGCTTAAAATCATTGACCGCATTTTCAGATGGCATCTGGATAAAGTTGTCATACACGGGAATGTCGAGATTCACGCATACTGACGTGGCCTTATTAATGGCTTTGAGGATTTGATCCATCCCATTGTAACCAAGCATCATAGCCAAATCTGATGCGAGCCAGTAGGTAACTCCATTTTCCCTGGCGAAGTCATCAAAAGTCATGGGTGATGTTTCATCGAAAACGGTAAGTTGCCTGCTCATATCACATCCAAATTTGCTCATTTTAGATCCTTTATTTTAACATACTTAAGCATTTCACATGCTTTTTTGTGCTGTGTTTTTATCGAGGTGCTTGTGTCTTTTTATGTGAACCTTAAAGCAGTCATTACCAGCTATGCGCCGACCAGAACACCTTGCCGATCAGACCAGCCGCAGCTTCGTCTCTACAGCAACCCCAATAATCCGGCAGTTACCATTAATCGGCACGAGTGGCCATTGCGGGTTAAGGCCCTTCAGGTACTTCTGCCCACCATCGATCACCAGCTTCTTAAAAGTCGCCTCGTTAGAATCGGATAGCTTTGCTATTACCAAGCTTCCGTTGATCGCCTCCCGACCAGTATCGAAGAGGACAAAGGTTCCTTCAGGAATGCTCAAGCCAGCTGGCGCCGTCATTGAGTCACCATCAACCTGCAGCCAGAACGCCTCCCCCTGAATGTGAGCATCTGATTCAAGCCAAAGGTCGATATCTTTAAGGGTGTACGGCTCAACAGCTTCGCACCATGCTCCTGCCTGCACCTTGCTTATAACTGGGTATTTATCACCTGGCTTGTAAGGGCCTTTGTAGTCATCGCCAAAAAGCAGCTCGGCAGGCGCAACCCCCAGCGCCTTAGCTATTACAGTTGCATCATCAACGCTAACGCTCCTGGTGCCTGATTCGTAATTCCCTATGCGTGACTGCGAGGCCCACCCGCAAAGCTCTGCGAGAGCCTTTTGTGACAGCCCTTTATCTTCGCGAAGTCGCTTAATGCGGCCCGCTATATCTTCGATTCTATTCATTCTCATTTTGTATCACGCGCCGTGTTAAAAAGCTTTACACGAATTGTGTTGATTAATAATCACGAATTGTGTTTAATGATGCTGAGTGACCATTCTTGAAAGGATCAGCATGAACAATATCGCCAACGAACGTAAGAAGCTTGGCATCACTCAATCAGAGTTAGCAGGTTCGTGCGGCTGGAACCAGTCCCGCCTTGCTAACTATGAAGCTGGCATACGAGCACCAGACCTGGATTCGTGCCGCCGCCTGGTTGACGCGATGAATAAGCTGGGGAGCAATACATCTCTCGATGCGTTGTTCCCACCAAAAAATAATGCCGCCTGATTGGCGGCCCTAACCACGAAAGGGAAAGCAATGCATTCACTTGCGTATCAACAGAGTACCGGACTTGAACAACGTCCGTTGATTTCGATTTATCAAAGTGTTCCGCGTAATAACCGTAAGCTAACTCGAATACGGGAGGCAGTTAAGGCCTGGCAAAAAGCTACGCCGGGCCAGTCTCAGGTTCACATTTCTCAGCTGGTTGCGAAAGAGTGGCTGGCGCGCGGCGGGAAGGGGTTGTTACTGGCAGGTTCTGAACACAACACGAAGCAGAACTTCTTCCGGATGATTAACGATCCGGGCCCGAAGAACGACAAGGGGTTGATGCTACTGATCCCCGTCATTATCGACGTGATGGCGCGGGATAACGAGAAAGTGGCGAGAGAGTTCGGTCTGGTCGCAAAGACTGAGGCCGAACTGATAGCCGAGGCCATGAAAGAGTGCACTGAAGCGCATCAGGCGAAGTTACTTGGTCAGCCGATACAACGCCTTGAGAAAGAGGTGAGAGAAGCTGCTGAAGCACTTCTGCGCTTTCTGCCCACTGAATCAATCGCCGCGGTGGTGACAAGTCTGGCCGCTATGGCGCCGGGAGTTATGTGATTGGAAGTATCAAAAATGGCGAAAGCCGGTCTGCGCGAACAGAACCGACTTTCAGGTGCAAATGCAGATAACAAGTGCGAGGTCATTATGACAAATGCTAATCCAAAACGCCAGGCGCAGGAGGTTTAACTGTGTCGAACGTCGCTTACGCAAATTTCGCGGCGCACTCAGCCGCAAGGAGCAACAGGATGGAGAACCAGAAATCTGGTTACGTCCCGTTGTACCGGAGCATCAAGAAGAAGTCCTGGGCTAAGGATGTTTTCCTGCGCGCGCTGTGGGAGAACCTGCTCATTGACGCAGCCAGACAGCCATACACGGCATTCTTCAAGGGCAAGCAATGGCCTCTGCAACCCGGTCAACTGGTCGTCACTGCTGCGGATCTAGGCCTTCAGTTGTGTGACCGCCAGGGCAACCCGACAAGCCGCGACGCAGTGGAGAGAATGCTGTCTGTTTTCGTCCGCGAAGGGATGATTTCCATCGAAGGAGAGAAGCGAAAAGGCAGGGTGATCACCATCACGAACTACGTCGAATATGCTCAAAAAATGGACGATTTACCCGCACATAAAGCCGCACATACAGGCGCACATGATGAAGCCAGTAACGGCGCGGGTTCAGATGGGTATACCGCACATAAGGCCGCACAATTCCCCGCACATCATGAACAAGAAGGTAATAACAAGAATATAAATAACTTATCGTCCGAGAATTCTGACGAATCCTCTGACGCACGTCTCAAGAAATTTTTATCAGCTCATCCAGAAGCTGCGATTTACACACCATCCGGTGCTAAGTGGGGATCGGCTGAAGACCTCAAAACTGCCCAGTGGATTTCCACCAGGGTGAAGCTGATTAACCCAACCTGCAAAGCCCCGGACATGACCTCCTGGTCTAACACCGTTCGCCTGATGCGCCAGATAGACAACAGGTCGCACCAGGACATCTGCGCGCTGTACGACTGGGCAAGCAAACACCACTTCTGGCAGACCAACATCCTGAGCCCGGAAAGCCTGCGTAAGCAGTGGGACAAGCTGACGATGCAGCGCAGTGCTGGTGGTGAGCAGCGAGGCGGAAAGCCGGATCTGGACTTCAACAACACTGACTGGGCCTATGAGGTGATGCGATGAAATCTCTTGCAGAGCAGATGCGTAACCACGATCGCGAGCAGATGAGCCGCATGGCCCATAACCTGCCAGAGCAGTACCAGGAACGCGCACCGGTCGAGCAGGTGGCGCAGGTCTTCAACAAGCTGTTCAACGAGCTGCGCGCCGCGTTCCCGGCCAGCATGACGAATTTCCGCAGTCAGGACGACCTGAACGAATTCCGCCGTCAGTGGCTGCTGGCGTTTCAGGAGAACGGGATCCACTCAATGGCGCAAGTCGATGCCGGCATGCGCATTGCCCGCCGCCAGGAGCGCCCATTCCTGCCGTCGCCGGGCCAGTTCGTCGCCTGGTGCAAACAGAGCGGCGGGGCGCTGGGCGTCAACGTTGACCAGGTGATCGCCGAATACTGGGACTGGCGTAACCGTTCGTTCGAGTTCACTTCCAGTGAGCAATTCCCCTGGTCCCAGCCGGTCATGTACCACATCTGCGTTGAGTTGCGCCACCGCAGCACAGAGCGCCAGTTAACGCATGGTGAGCTGGCGCGCGAAGCGGGCGATCTGCTGGACATGTGGGAGAAGCGCGTCACAGAGGGTAAGCCAGTTCCGCCGGTACGCCGGGCAATTGCAGCACCCGCTGCTGAGCACGGACCGACGCCGATCCAGCTGCTTCAGGCCAAGTACAATCGCAACAAGTCGAACGGGATGGTGTGAGATGAAAGGCAAACAGGCAATTCTGCGTTATCTCGAAACGCACCAGACCTTCACAGCGAAGGATGTGGCCACAGAGTGCGGCATGACCATCAACTGCATCACGAAGAACGCTATCGATCTGGAGCGGGCCCGCAAGATTGTCCGGGTGAGCAAGGTCTGGCGAACGGTGACTTATCGCCTGGCGACGCCGGAAGAGCAGGACGGCACCGCGCGCAGCTGCACCAACGGAATATTTCAGGAGTGCCGCAACAGCGCGGCTATGAAGCGAGTATTGATGGTTTGGGGGAGGGTAGGGGTATGAAACAGAAATTTATCGAGTGGTTTACCAAGAACAACAACGGCTGCTCGCCAGCGATGGAAGACGACAGAAGCTTTGTGTACGAGATGACGCAGCACATGTTCGAAGCGTACCAGGCTGGCGTGGCTGAAGGTGAAGCCAGATGCGCGGCGCTGGCTGCGGAGAATGCGTATTTGATTCCCAAAGCGGCCAGCGAACTGTCAAATGCGTGGGTGCTTCATAAATACCTCATTGGCATTCAAGCGGCGATTATGTATCTGGATAACGGCAACAAGAAGTCCGCCCAGGAATGGCTGTACGGAACTATCGCTGGTCCGGGATTTGAGTTCCCTGATGAGGTAGAGGACATCGACGCATGGGCAACTCATCAGATGCGCGGCAGCATCAGCCATCCGCAAGCGATCGAAATCATCAAAGCAGAAACCACGACAACCGACGCTTTCCTGGTTGAAGTGCGGGCCCAGGGTGTGGAGATGTTTGCGTTGATGTTCGCTGAAGAGGCGATTAAGAGCAACAACATCACTACTGGATGGAGAGCTAAGGCCAGCAGAGCAGCATCTGAATACGCAGAAGCACTTCGAGAGGATGCCGCCCAGCTTCGCAAAGGAGTGCAGTCATGATTACAGGAACCTCTCATTACGACGAAGTCCAGGTGGTGCCATGCACAATCTGCGGCGGTTACTACAAGGCTGATGAGCCAGAAATACACGTCTGCGAGGAGGCCGCCCAATGAGCAACATCGACAAACGCGCATTACGGGAAGCGGCGGAGAAGGCCAGCACAGATAACCATACCCAGGATGAATGGTTCCACTATCTGCGCTGCTCAACTCCAGAAACCGTGCTGGCGCTGCTGGATGAGCTGGAGAAGATGCAGGCGCAATCGTCCAAATGGTGCGAAGCCTTCCATAAAGCAGTTTCCGTTGGCGCTCGGTATGAGGAGCGGATTGCTGAGCTGGAGCGCAATGAAATTCGCGAAGAAGGAAACCAGTTTCTCGTCGTTCGGCACCCGGGGAAGCTTCCTGTCGTGAAACACTGCGCTGGCGAACTCGAAGGCTTTCTGCGCCAACTGCTTGAGCATGACCCTATGGCAACCATCGACATTGTTACACACCGTTATTACGGCGTTGGTGGTCAATGGGTTCAGGATGCAGACGAATATCTGCAAATGATGGCAGCCGCAGCCGGTAAAGGAGAGGCATCATGAGCACAATTACCAAAGAGAGACTGACGGAATTATCCAGACGTGAAAATGTCGGGGCTATTCTCGGCGAAGAAATTGCAGAGCTGGCGCGTATCGCGCTGGCATCGCTCGAAGCGGAGCCGGTGGCGTACATCATTCAAGATTCTGACGCTCGTGGTCGTGGGGAGAAAGGAATCCTTCGCTATTTCGCGAATATCAGCGACGAGGATATAAACGAGTACGAAATCACCGTAACGCCGCTTTACACCGCCCCGCCATCGCCGGTATCTGTGCCTGATGCGATGGAAATGGATGATGACTTTGACAGCGCGTTTGAACACGGAAAAGCTGTCGGCTGGAACGCCTATCGCGCAGCAATGCTTCAGTCGTTCGGTAATTCCGAACAACTCAACTCTCCGGTGATTCCGGATGGTTGGGTGCTGGTGCCAGAAGAACCCACCCATGAAATGCTTGAGGCTGGTGATGAACAATTCGGAACTTACGATGTGTATCGCCGGATGATAGCGGCATCACCGCAGCAGAAGTGATCTATAATCCCCTCAAATAACCGAGGGGGTTTTATGTCTAACGAAGAAATGACTCCAGCAGAAAAATATAAAGCTTCAATGAAAAGACATAAAAAGTTCTGGAGGAAATCACAAATTGCAAATGCGAAACGGTTTGATGCTGGAGAGGTTGAATCTGTTGATGGTTTTAGATCTCCTTATGAGACCAGAAAGAAGAGAGGGAGGACTGCTGACTAATGTCAGACTGGAATATTGCTGCAAAGCCGCAGGAAGAACGTGACAAGGTTAATGTTGACCTGGCAGCCTCCGGCGTGTCCTACAAAGAGCGCCTGAACATGCCGGTTATCGCTGAGGTGGTGATGCGAGAGCAACCGGAGCATTTGCGGGACTACTTCCTTGAGCGCCTTAAGTTTTATCGCGAGAAGTCGATAACTTTACCGAAAGGTAGTGATCCCGATTATTTAAACAAGGAGGAAGTAAAATGAGTTTTGATTGCCTATTATTCGGAGCTGGACACAAGGGCACACCTATCACTATTGATGGTGATTTTGTTGAAAGAATTATGGGTCCTGTTGCTGAAACTACTAAAAAAGTACCATTTGAAGTTAAAAAATACATGGTGGGAGGCTTTACCTACGCTGTAGCTGAGCATCCGCCTGTAAGCTTAACGCCTGAAATTGTTGACGCGGCTATTACTGCATCTGGAATTCAGCCGCTCGATTGAATTGATTTTCCATAATCAACCGTCCATAATCATGTCATCGGAGCCTGAACAACTCCGGTGACTTCTGCGCATTTAAGGGGACTTAAATGCGACCACAATATGAAATCCTCACCTTGTCACAGATGCAGAAATGCACCTGCGATTCTCTGCATTCTGCGGTTTCCGTTAAGGAGGCCGTATGACTCTGCCAGTAGACGGTATCAAACTCCATCGCGGTAACTTCGCGGCCATCGGCCAGCAGATTCAGCCATTGCTGGATGCCGGGCAATGCTTCCGCCTTCAGGTTAAGCCGTGGCGCGAGAAGCGCAGCCTGTCTCAGAACGCGCTCAGCCACATGTGGTACACGGAAATCAGCGAGTACCTCATCGCCCGTGGCAAGACCTTCGCTACGCCTGAGTGGGTCAAAGACGCGATGAAGCACACCTATCTCGGATACGAAAGCAAGGACCGGGTAGATGTCGTTTCCGGTGAGGTTACCAGCGTGCAATCCCTGCGCCATACGTCCGAGCTGGAAACCGGCGAGATGTACATCTTCCTGTGCAAAGTCGAAGCCTGGGCGATGAACATCGGCTGTCACCTGACCATTCCGCAGAGCTGCGAGTACCAACAGCTGCGCGATAAGCAGGAGGCCTGATGTCTACTCCACTTTCCCGCGTCATCACCAATGAAATCTTCCGCGTTCCGGCACGCCGCCAGCGTAAGCCCGTGGTTAAGCCGTCAGACATCCCGACACTGAAGGGCTACACCGCCCGCCTGGTGGATCAGAAATGGCTGCGTCTCGCTGCACGGAGGAATCATGCGTAAACCAACCCGTCGAACCTGCAAGGTCTGCAAAGAGAAATTCACCGCTACCTTCGACAACGTCTGGTGGTGCTGTCCTGAGCATGGCGCCATCTACGCGCTGGATTTGAGGGCAAAGCAGAAGGTGAAAGAGGCCGCTAAGCGTATCAGTGAACAGAAAGAGGCAGAGAAGGCAGGGCGAAAATGCCGACAAGAAAAGCGCGAGTCACTAAAGTCTAAATCCCAGTGGGATAAGGAGGCTCAATCGGCCTTCAACCGCTACATCAGGATCCGGGACGAGGGGAAAGAATGCGTCAGCTGCGGCAATCCGCTCCTCGGCAAATGCAATTACCTCACTGGTAGCGCCATTGATGCCAGTCATTACCGTTCGCGCGGAGCTGCATCACACCTCAAATTCAACGTGTTTAACGTCCACTCAGCCTGCACCCGGTGCAATCGTCAATTGAGCGGTAATGCCGTCGAGTATCGCATCCGTCTTATCGACCGCATTGGCCTGGAGCGAGTTGAGCGTCTTGAGTCTAACAACGAGCCGCGCCGGTTCGATATCCCATATCTGAAGCGCATCAAATCCATTTTCACACGCAAAGCCCGCGCGCTGGAAAAACGCCGGGCCCGCCGACAGGAGGCAGCATGAATCACGCCGACTTCCTGCGATATCAGGCCGAAAGCGTTAAGCGCGCCAGCATGCCGCCAGTAGCAAAGCACAGCCAGACCAAAACCAACCAGCCTCAGAAGGAAGCCGCGTAATGAGAAAGCTCACACCAATTTACACCATGGTTAACTTTGTCGATGACGCCCATTTCCGGCGTGTCTGGAAGCATCCTAAGAAGACCATCACAACCAAGCAACGAGCCTGGGTGCGGTACATGATGTCAGTGTGGGGCAGAATTAATCGCGGCGATGACTCACCAGCTGGCGCTGTTAACGTTATTGGCCGCCTGATGATCCGGACTCAATGGAATCCTGATATGGGTGGACACATCGAGAGAATGGTCAACTGGCTTTATAGCGACAAGGGTGGGGCGCTGAGAGGTGAGGAACTCTATAAGAAAGCTCGCGAACTGGTCATCCCTCAATCCTCTACCAGCAACATCATCGCTCTCGCCAAAGAATCAGATGATGCAGCGTTCGTTGAAAAGGTGATGGTCAAGTTATTCCACCGTGAAAGCCCAGTCCGCGATTACGCCATTAAACGATACTGCGAACGCAACTGCACGCAAGATATCGCCAGGAAGATGCACCTGATCACCGGATTAGATATCCAGGCTTGCCGCCGCCGGGTTGTCTGGTGTGAAAAAGTATTCGAAGCAGAATTTTTCTATGCAATGAAGCGCGAAATGGAGAATGAGATTTCTCTAATTGCTGCTTAAATAAAAAATATTTCTCAAATAACTTGATTTGGCGAAATAGAAGTGTATATTTTCAGGTATGCTCGGACGTCAAAGGCGAAAGAGCGGAGTGGTGAGATAACAGAGGCGGTGCTCACCATTGATACCGCCTAGTTGGTAACTTCGACGGTTCGTCTGGAACTCCAACCATCGCAGGCTGAGAGGTCTGCTGACACTACGGAAAGACGTGTAGGCTAGCTGAGATAAGCCGTTATGAGGACTTGGGATGCGTCAAGTCGGAGGCTCAGCCACAGAACCGCATATAAACATCAAGCCCAGCCCCGTTCGCAGACAATTGTTAATATCTGCATAACGGCTCTGGGCTTTTTATTTGCCTGTAGCTCAGAGGAAAGAGCAACCGCCTTCTAAGCGGTTGGTCGCTGGTTCGAATCCAGCCAGGCGAGCCAAACCCAGCCAGGGTATTTACGGCCAGAGAGCCGACATTGCCTTACCCTCACATTGCCAGCCTGTCGCTGGCTTTTTTATTCAGGCCGCAGACAATCAATACCAGATGCCCCGTAGCTATCGTGTCTGACGGCCTTTTCCCAACTACCACACAGCACCCCGGACCCGGAGGTGTGGAATGCAACGTATGAACCC